>CAYPYC010000220.1:0-2509 GCA_964414905.1 uncultured Dehalococcoidia bacterium | reverse complement strand
ATGCTATCAATGCATACAATATGGACCTAAGCGAACTGAGAGACGAAATGTCAGCTTGGGAATAATAAACCAGTTTTGCAAGTACCAATTAAATTGTTGTTAATCCTATGAGCACTTTAAGTGTAATCAGAAAATCAGCTTTCATCTATGTACTAATTGCAAGCGCTTTAATATGTGTGATATTAAACGGATGCACAGATAGTGCAAAAAACGAAATCTCTTTTGGTGAAACCACTCTATATTTCACCAAAAACGTACCTCGTGATGAAGCTCAATCCTTAGGTGACTATCTTTATGAAATAGGATACCTTGGCACAACTTCGTCAGCAGACGCAAGACTCGATAAGACAAAAGAGAAATATATACTAAATTTAAACGTTATGCGTGAACTTGAGTCTAATGAAGAAGTAATACTTGATGTTGGTATTTTATCTAATAGAATTTCTCAAAAAGTGTTACAAGGAGTAACTTTAGAAATAATCCTATCCGACGAAAATTTGACTCCATATAGGACAGTAATACCACCAGAACTAGGTAAGTTGATTGAATCCAATAATAATGAACTGTTTTATACCGGAAATATATCTGACGAAGAATCACAGAAGTTTGTCGATTACATTAAATCCAATGGAATATGGACTAGTGCGACAGACAATCTAGATCAATTAGACAAAGATTTTGAAACGTATATCTATCGAACAAATAATGAAAATTTTGGCGCCGACCAATCAAATGCAAAGATGTTTTCTGCTTTATCATCAGCTAAAATTTTTGATGGACACGAAGTAACAGTAGAAATAACAGATAACCAATTACGCCGTATCGTTATCGTACCAAGCTACTACCTAGGTAAGTTATTAGAATATGAAAACAACAAGCTTTTCCACTCAGAAAATATAACTGATTATCAAGCGAACTCACTGCTAGATTATCTGATAGCATGGAATGTTTTTTCTACAGAGTCTCAAAAAGGCGGGTTACTAACAATAGAAAAAGACGTGTATATATTTAAGTTGATAATAGACGCAAACATGCACGAAAACGATGAAACCAGACAAACATTAGCAGTTTTGGGAAACATGATTAAAGAAAACGTATTTCCTAACCAAAAAGTTCACGTTCACATAGCCAATCCTGCACTTGAAACTGTATCTGTTGTAATTCCTATCGGAAGCAACTAGTTATTATTCACATTTTTTAGAGCATCCACGAATGTTAAATCCCTACCAGTTAAAACAGGCCTTACCTCATTAAGAAACACTTCCAAAATTGTCTCTGGAGTTAATTTAGAAGTATCAAACTCCATTTTCCTTTTTATATTGGCTTGCTGAAATTCGTATAAAAATTCATCTTGTATTTCATCAACTTCATTGGGTTGCACAAGTTGATAAGGGTGTGGATCTGATTTCATTCTCTCTTTAATAACATTTGAATCTGCTTTCATGTTTACTAGTATAGTATCCGAAGGAAATTTCGTTTCTACATAACGATGATAAGTAACTTCACTTTCTGGATGATAATACCTAGGGCCATATATTTTTTCTTCAATGTGAAATCCACCAAGAACGCAGTCGTCATATCTAGCTAATATGTCAAGGTGATAAAAAATCACCATTCTCTGAAAACGTTCCTTTAACACCGGTGACAAATTCCACATAGACTCTTGGTCTTCTGGAGATAGATGATGATAATCAGGAATTGTAAAGTCTCCATCATCCATATGGAACCTTTTACCTAAGGGATAACCCCAATCCCTAAGACTGTTTGCAAGAGTAGTTTTTCCTACATATTCACAACCGATCAATATTAACCTCATGTCTCATTTTCTCCTAGATGGAATCAATCTAAATTTGAGTTCACAAATTAAACTTGAGCGTAAAACTACCATATTGTAAAGCCACCATCAACTATAAAATTCTGTCCCGTGATCCAAGATCCCGCATCAGAAGCTAGTAAAGCCACTACACCTTTTAAATCAGCCGGTAATCCTCTTCTATTTAAGGCTGTTGAAGTTATACATTTATCTACCATTTTTGTATCAGCATCTGGCTTTGGTATCATTCCAGGACTAATACAATTAGCATTTATACCAAACTCTCCTAATTCCATAGCCAAATATCTTGTGAAGTTAATAATTCCTGCCTTCGCCGTTTGATATGAAGCTCCACCTCTATGAAATCCGGTACCATCGTAGAATCTTTTATCATTAGTTAAACTACCATGTATCGACCCTATCGTTATTATTGAACCAGAGCGTTGTTCTACCATTATTTTTGCTGCAGAGTTAGCAGAAAGATAAGTCCCATTAACATTCAATCCCATAGTCGAAGCAAATTCTTCTATATCACCATTAGGAATAAAAGTAGCGGGTTTAACTGCTCCCCCTGCGTTACACACCATGATGTCCAATCTGCCAAATTTATTAACTGTTTCATCAATCAAGTGATCTACTTGAATTGGCTCAGTTACATCACAACCGACACCCAAGCTATTTATACCTTTTGCTTGC
>CAYPYC010000219.1:0-2525 GCA_964414905.1 uncultured Dehalococcoidia bacterium | reverse complement strand
CATCCTTTTGCAACTAACGATCTCAATTCTTCAAAATTCTTGTTAACCCAACTATATAGATCTATCAAATCGTTTCCCATACAAAAATGTTTGACACCCAATTCCATATATTGAGCAACCTGTTCAGGAGCACTTATACTTGGTCTAGGTGTAACGCCCATTTCAATTGCAATCTTGATTACTTCTAGCTCAACTTTCTTTACTTCTTTAGGATTTGTCCTAACAAACCCTGGCTTACCCAAACTCATAGAATAGTCATTTCCACCAAAAACAACCATATCCACACCAGAAACAGACAGAATCTCTCTTAAATTTTCGATTGCCCCTTTTTTCTCGATCATCAATGCAATTACGCTATCATTCAAATATTTCACATATTCCTTGGTTCCACTTTCTAATCCGTAAGATGAAAATCTCCTGTCGGCTGAGCTGAAATTACCCAGCTCTGAATTGCCATCAGGCCTAACCGCTGCAACACATTTCTCAGCATCACTTACATTTTTAGTATCGGTGAAAAGAATATTTTGAAATCCAGAACCAAGAGCTCTACTCGCAGTAAAACCTTGATTTTCTTTATCTATTTTAATCATTGAGGTCATTCCGTATAATTCTGTCCCTCTAGCTAAATTATCGAGTGAATGTAGGCTATATGGCATATATTCTGCTTCAAATTCTATGTAGTCTACCAAACCAGTTTTCCCTATTATTTCAACAACGTCGGGAGAGTCAACTGTGACATTCATGCCAAAACTAGGCTTATCTTCATCAATCAATTCGCGTAATTTATTATTTCTCACCAATAACTCCTTTCTATTTGACTCGGATAATTATTTCAGGTACTTGCATTAACAACATCACAATTTATCTAGATACTGTTTCACAAAATCCATTTTCACTAATTTACTATATGCATTTTGCAATTCCAGAGTAGCATCTCCAGGTACATTTGGAGATTTGACCTGCAATCCATTGATTGCAGATACCGGACAAATACAGAAGCTTGTAGAGGTAACAAATATTTCATCCGCTATATAAGCATCGAAAATGTCTAGATCAGCTTCTTTGATTTCATAACCTAAATTAGTTGCCAACTCTATTGTGACCTGCCTACTTATTCCCGCTAACACAAATTGTTCTCTAGGTGTATAAATAACACCTTTATTAACTAAAAATATATTGGCTCCATGCCCTTCGCACAAATTACCGTTGACGTCTAATAATAAAGCTAATGCCCTCGGGTCTTGAGATTGAACTTCCAACTCTGCTTGTATTAGGTTTATATAGTTATGCATTTTAGCTCTCGGGCTCAATGATTCTGGCGCAGTACGTCGAATGGATGAGGTTATCATTTTAATCCCATCTCTATAGTAATCAGCTCGCTCTTCAAGGGGTAAAGGGAAACATTCAATTATTACAGTAGGGTTCATACCTCCCGGTAAACCTCTCACTCCCCTAGTCACTCTCTGTGAGACCCAATAATCATCACCATCTGACAATATTTCAAGGTTCTTATCAAGAACCTTTAAGGTAATTTCTTTCATTTCTGTTTTATCTATAGGAGATTCAATCCGCATGTATCTTAAAGACTCGTAAAATCTGTCAAGATGTTGTTCTAGCCTAAATATCTCACCATTAAATGTTCGTGTAGTATCAAAAACAGCATCTCCATATAAAAAACCTCTATCGTTTATTGATACAGATGCTTGGCTCTCAGGCAATATTTCGCCATTGACATAAGCTACTCTTCCAGTTGACATTTGTCTCTCCTAATAAATCCAGTATCAAAACTTATTTGTATACAAACCCACAGGGTATTACGGAGTACAAGTATATACATTTTTTTATTTAAAACAATCCACGCGCCTATTTATTTCAAATCCATTAGAACAACAAAGCGTTATTAATACAATTAACACATAAACCTAGATTCTCTTACAATTATTCATTGCACGCGTTAAATTAAATAAATCTAAGTTTTCTATGAGAGAACAATAAGATACAATTACGAACCAATCAAATACTAAACTATTTTACGTATTACCAATATATAAAAGCAGGAGTCTAACATGGACAGAAAACAGGTAGGAAAATCTGATGTACAAATCAGCGGAATTGGTTTGGGAACCACAACTTTTGGAAGAGAGATAGACCAGGACACAGCTTTTGAAATCATGGACTATGCTGTCGAAAAAGGTATCACATTTTTTGATACGGCAGAAGCGTACGGAGGTGGTAATTCGTATGAAGGTAGAAAACAAGCAGATGGTACTACCGATGTAAGAGAAAAAAGCACTGAAATGAGTTCATCCGAACTTATAATAGGACGATGGATGAAATCCAGAGGTTCGAGAAAAGATATAGAGCTATGTACTAAGATAAGCGGTGGAAAAGCTCGCCCTGAACAAATCAAAAATGCTCTTGATGCTAGTTTAGAAAGATTAGGAACCGATCACGTGGACATTTACAAAATTCATTCTCCTGATGTAACTACCCCTATAAATGAATCCTTAGGAGCCTTGGATGAA
>CAYPYC010000218.1:1677-2536 GCA_964414905.1 uncultured Dehalococcoidia bacterium | reverse complement strand
TCAAATCTGGAGTTTTCGGCATTGCATTTATACAGTCTGCAAACCTTTTAAGAACATTGAATTCGTCACCGCGGAAAACATTCACCCCTAAATTACTGGCAATATCGCATATGCTGTCGTCTTCAGGTTTATCAGTAGTAGTAACCCATATGTCAGTATCTACTGGCCCATCTACTAACCTGTTGACGACCTTGGTTAACATGGGAGAATTGCCAAAATTACTCACGGTTTTGTTAGGAAGTCTGGAAGAACCATTTCTTGCTTGTATTATTGTTGCTATTTTGTTGCGCTTCATAAGCTTATATTATTGTCTGAATTTTATTTATATGGTCGATAAGATAGTTCTATTTCATTCTTTAGGCATGTGCCTGTATAAAGGTATGGGTACTCTGTAAATCCCCCAATTTTGCTCAAAGCTGCTTCTCAAATTTTTGTTTTCATTGATATCCGAATTATTGTTATAAAGGCCCATCTCTATCAATTTATCTTTACGGTACATAATACCTTGGTCAATAGGACTCTCAGAAAAATTTTCCCGATGTAAATGTTGTTCTTTGTCATCCACAACTATGTAGTCAGCAGCCACAGCTTGCATGTCAGTGTTGAATTCAAGATACGAATGAAGCAGTAGTAGAAAGTCAGGGTGTAAATAGTCATCAGAATCCACTCTAACAACATATCTGGTTTTAGCTTGACGTACACCTTGGGCAAAAGATTTTTGTGCCCCAATGGGTTTTGAGTTGGATGTTATATATATATCTTCATTGAAATTTCTGATGATGCTGCTTGTGGCATCTATGCTCCCATCATCTACAACTATGATATGGTATTTAGTTTTGTTAAGACTTTGATAGGTACA
>CAYPYC010000218.1:980-1667 GCA_964414905.1 uncultured Dehalococcoidia bacterium | reverse complement strand
TATTACTGACTCTGAGTTATGAACTGGAATAATTATAGATATATCGGACATTGGCTTATCCTAGCTTGATTATTTTGATTTTAACCATAGTAAGTAGATTTACAGAAGTTCGGTTAGATTATATCAAATAATTCGACTATGAAAAGTACGGCCTCTAATCATAATATGAGCTGAGCCTGCTCATAAAAATTGTTGAGTATTTTGTCGTAAGTTAGTTCGGACATAACAAGGTCATATGCGTTTGCTGCTATTTGGCTACTGTAAGATGAATCAGAAAATTTATCTATCACTTCATCGAAATTAGTGAAATCTTTTTTCATTGGTATATAGTGAGTATCAGGTCGAAAATAGCCTCCGTATTCTCCTTCAAAAAGTATTGGAACTGTTTTGGTGCCAGCCGCTTCTATATTTCTACCGCTTATTATCCTCATTGGTGTTTTAGGGCCATAATTTTCGAAAAACTTTTCATAAACTTCTTGAAATGTAGCTTCTGGGTTGCTGTCCGTATATTTGTTTACTGCTAAACGGGTTTCATCGTTGGTTTCAAAGTAATCATAGCCCGCCTCTGATCCAATTTGCCCTTTACATTTATTCAAGAAAAGTGCCCATTGTTGGGTAGTAAATCTTTGTGTTTCATCTGTGCTTATATCTAAAGTAAGATTATGTTTGCAGCCGTGGTGATTAAAA
>CAYPYC010000218.1:0-970 GCA_964414905.1 uncultured Dehalococcoidia bacterium | reverse complement strand
AGCCTATATCAATCTCTCTTTTATCGAATTCAATCATAGGGTTAAAGACATCGGGATTTATCCCAGTATTTGGTAACCCTATCACCTGACATCCAATTGCTTCTCTATAGATTTGATGTATTTTATGTGAATTGGATTGGGTCACGAGCATTGATATACCCAGGTTTCTACTGAAATTGATTTTTTCTGGTATCGATTTATATTCATTCCCTATGAAATACACTATTGGAATATTGGTTTCGCAGAGCATATCAAATAGTGATCCATTGCGAAGCAAATTTGTGTTTGAAAATACTGAATGCATAATCAATATAAGTTCAGGTTTTCTAAATTTAATTTTTAGTAAAGTTTTCAATTTTTTTAAATAACGGTATGAACCAATATTGAATGAATTACATGCAAACAGGCTATGGTTTTGCAGTGCGTAAGGCCATCCTATTTGGTAAGAAAAGGTTTGATTAGTTAGTCTATTAGCATAGATAACTAAGGTATTGATACTTCTCAATTATTAGACCTTTTTAAACATAAGCTCATTCGTTAATGTTCCACTGGTAGTTAATTATGAAATAGACTCTACATTTTTAAGTCTTTCTAAAACTTTAGAGCATACTCTACTAACTCCTTCATATAGATCGATTTTTGGTGTGACTTTAAGTAACTCGGTTTGTCTTTTAAGTGTAGGGTTTTTAATTGATGTCATCCTTTGGGGGATTTCTATTTCCTTAATCAAAGATGATGGTGCTTCAAGTTGTTCTTTAATCATATTTGCTAGGGATAAAATAGATTTGATTTCAGGATGTCCAATGTTAATTACTGAATATTCATTTAAATGTGCTGCTTTTTAAATTGCCTTAGCTGCATCTGAAATATGGAGCCATCCTCTAGCGGTGCCTTTATGAACTTCAACAGGTTTACCAGTTGCTAGGTTGCAGGCAAACCTAATAATAGCGGATCTGTATTCTCCAAATTC
>CAYPYC010000217.1:0-2541 GCA_964414905.1 uncultured Dehalococcoidia bacterium | reverse complement strand
TATAGAAGATAGAGATAATGGTCTTGTTGGAAGCAGTAATCAAATACGTATATATCAAAAGTTACCTGAACTAAAGCTTTTTTGGGGTGATCCCCATTCTGGTCAGGTTGGAGATGCGTCTAAAATTGGGGATTACTTTAAATATGCACGAAATATTTCAGGATTAGATTTTGCTGGATATCAGCGTAATGACTCGGCTCATTCTACAGATGAATATGAAATTCAACAGAGTCAAGAAAAATCATATCATGAACCGGGAAGGTTTGTTCCATTGCCTGGTTACGAATGGTCTGCATCTGTGGAGGTAGGAGGGCACCATAATGTGTATTTCGGAAGATTCGATCAACCCATGAAACGTTGGAAAGGTGCAGATAAATTAGGTAGACCAAATGAGTCGGATTTACCACACGTTAAAGATTTACATAAATATTATCGAGGTACAGATACAGTTATCACACCCCATGTGGGAGGTACTCATGCTAACTTAGAATGGCATGATCCGTCTCTTGAACCTGTTCTGGAGGTTACCTCAACTCATGGTTCTTTCGAATGGTTTCTAATGGAATCAATAGAACGTGGATATCAAATGGGATTCGTAGGAGGTAATGATTGCCATACTGGTAGAGCCGGAGATGATCGTCCGGGTTATCAAGAGCGTCGCTATTCTAAAGGTGGTTTGACAGGGATTTATGCTGATGAACTTACATTGAAAAGTATTTTGGAAGCTATGAAAGCTAAACGCGTTTATGCTACCACAGGAGCACGTATTAGAGCTTTAACAACAGTGGATGGGCATTTTATAGGTGAAAAATATTCTTGTGGTAGTGAATGTGAGATAAAGGTTGATGTAGAAGGTACTGGACCACTTGAAAGAATAGAAATTTATAGAGGTAAGAAACTTATTCATACTGAGGTAATTTCAGGGACTCCTTCAGGAAACAAAGTTCGTGTTCTTTGGGATGGAGCAAGTCGTTGGTCAAGTTATTCAGGTATTCGATGGGATGGACATGTTTATGTTGCTGATGGAAAAATAGGGGAAGTAAAAACTATTAGATTCGACAGTCCTCGCTCAAATTATGAACGGATCAGTACTTCCAAATTATCTTTAAATGGCTGGGCTTGCGGTTATCCTAGTGGTATTGTCTTCGATCTATCTAAATCCACCGAGTCAGAAATAACAGTTGCTATGAATTCTTCACTAATAGTTGGGCCAACATTTGCTGCACATGGCGAAAAGGATTCACTGCGACGTATGGCACATGCTCCCGGTGATTCGGTGAGAGTTAGTGGAACTTTAGATCAACTAAAAAATGGTCCAATGCGAGTCAATTTAGGGCATTCGAATAGAAGTGTTACTCTAGAACTAGCTCCTGAGCCTGTTTCTGATAGATCTCAGTTCACAGTAATTGATAAAGATGTTCAACCTGGAGTTAATCCCTATTGGGTAAAAATTATTCAGCAGGACATGGAAATGGCCTGGATAAGTCCTATTTTTGCTGATCGTATTGAATAATTAGACATATGAATAAGAATAAAATAACCGTTTTAGGCTCTGGTAATACTGGTATTTCTACTGCAGCAAAATTATCTCATGATGGCTTTGAGATTATTCTTGCTGAAATTCCTGAATTCGAATCTTCAATTTTAGATATAAAAGAAAACAAAACTATTTTATTGAAAAATAAATCAACAGAAATAAAAACTTCGATTAAAGATGTTACTTCCGATTTAAAGTTAGCTTTGAAAGATGCAGACGTTATTTTAGTCGCTGCACCAGCATATGCACATAAAAATTTAGCTGAAAAGTGTGCTCCACATTTAAACTCTGATCAAATAATTGTCCTTATGCCCGGAACACTTGGTTCATTGGAATGGGCAAAAATTTTATCCGAAAATAATGTTCATAATATTTCTATTGGAGAAACGGATACATCTCCTTATGTATGTAGAAAAACAAATAAAAATGAGGCAACAATTTTTGGAACTGTACCTCAATTAGGTTTAGGAGTATTCCCCTCAATCAATACAAAATCTGTCTATAATTCAATTAAAGATATTTTTCCTGGATTGATATGTTATCAGGATGTAATTGAATGTGGATTATCATCAATAAATCCTGTTATTCATCCAGCTGGAGTGATAATGAATGCTGGTAGAATCGAAAGATCAAAAGGTGAATTTTACTTCTATGAAGAAGGGGTTACCCCATCAGTAGTTAGTGTTATAACTTCTTTGGATAAAGAGCGTATTAGTATTGGAAAAGCTTTGGGTTATGAACTTCAACCAATACATCCAAGTCAAGGTTCAGAGCAAGATGATAAAAATCTTGAAGCTCATTTTTTGATAAAGCAGAAACAATTAATAAGATGCAATCCGCACCTTTGTATCGACTTTCGTAAATTTGATATTCATCAACAATAAAATCTTTTCTTAATACGGGTAGGTTAACTGCCTCCCTGACTATCATAAGGTGTTCTATAGAACCTCGAAAAAAAGGCTCATCTGTGAGAATACTTAAACAAGCAGCAGAAGCTTGTTGGT
>CAYPYC010000216.1:0-2550 GCA_964414905.1 uncultured Dehalococcoidia bacterium | reverse complement strand
ACTCAAATCTATTATGACATAAACCCGAGTTAAAAAAAGATTAATTCTTATTAGATTTTTTTGATATTTAAATATATTTCACCAACATTTTATTAGATTGGATATCTACATCTAGCACAGTACCTTTCACAGCTGGAATTAAAGTCTCTTTCCCAGAATCATTACGTACAACATATACATCATTACCTGGTGATTGCAAAATTTCTACAATATTCCCCAATAAAACATGGTTTTCAGTCGAAACTTCTAAACCAATCAATTCAAAATAATAATAGATACCTTTAGAAAGTTTACCAATTTGGTCAATAGCAACGTAAATATATTTCCCATAAAGATGTTCGACATCAGAACGTTCTGAAGCACCTACAAATTTAACATAGATTAGATTATTTTTATTTGTTATTGCACTTATAATTTCGAATTGTTTATTGCCTAAAATAACACAATTACCAACATCAAACCTGTGGGGGTTGGAAGTCAATGGTTTAATTTTAATGTGTCCGTCTAATTTCCAAAATCCAACAACCTCACCAACTACTACCAAATGCGAATCAATTTGGGTTCGGTCACACATTGAATATCTATCCGTTAAAAAATAACTTCATTCGGGTATTAGGAACACTTATTCAAAACAAAAATATCGGAAGCAAATCTAAGTGGTTAATCAACCTAAAATAGCGATTACAATATCTCTAATACTGCTTTGGTCCCTTTTTTTACAGCTGCTACTCTAAGTAAAAGCCTTATTGACTGTGCTACTCTTCCCTGACGCCCTATAACTTTACCCTTATCTTCTTCAGCAACTTCCAACTTTATTAGAGTCACCTCTTCATCGTCAATTTCTTCAGTAACAGTAACTTCATCAGGTTTACTTGCAATTGACTTCGCAATATATTCAACTAAGTCTTTCATACTAACTTTCACCTTTTGAAGATTCTAAAGTCTTCATTAAGCTAGCAACTGAATCAGAAGGCTGAGCCCCTTTATTAACCCATTCCTTAAATTTATCTTGGTCGATGTTAATAGTAGGGGGATCAGTCATAGGATCATAATTACCAAGATGATCCACAAAACTACCATCTCTTGCGGTTCTTATATCTGCCACAACCACCCTATAACTAGGATGTTTTTTTGCTCCCGTTCGCCTCAACCTAATTCTCAACATTAAATATAACCTCTTTCTATTATTCTATCCCTCACAAACCAATTTATACCAAAGAAATTCTATATTGTGTTTTAACTTTATGTCAACGGAAGGATTATTTTAATAAATTGAGTCAATTATATTATTTCTAATCCTAAGATTTTAGTTATGAATATGTTAATGCCACATGGTATAATATTGTTTTGAAAAACGTATTACTCGTTTAATTATACACTATATATATATTAGGATTTAGAATGAAAGTTTTGTTTTTAGAAGATGTGGAAGGTGTTGCTCATGGTGGTGACGTAAAGGAAGTTAAAAGAGGATTCGCAAAAAATTACCTTCTGCCTAAAAGTATCGCAATAGCAGCTACAAAAGCATCTTTGGAACGTATACCCAAATTAAAAGTAGAAGCTGATAAAACCAGAATCCAACGATTAAATGACATGAAAGAATTAGCCAATGAAATAGATGGGCTTAGAGTCAACTTGGCAATGAGATCTGGTCCGAACGGCAAACTATACGGCTCTGTCACAAACAATATGATTGCCTCAGAATTAAGTTCATTATCTTCTAAAGACATACAAAGAAGAATGATTATTTTGCCCGAGAGTATTCGGCAATTGGGAGTTTTCGAAATAAAGTTAAATTTGCATCCAGAAGTGGAAGCTAACATTTCGTTGTTAGTACACCCAGAAGATGTTGCCGCTGCCGAATTTGAAGAAAGTCTTTCTGCAAACCAAACTGAAGATGACACCTCATCAGAAAATAATGAAGAAACCGACCCAGTAGATTCAAACGAAACCCCTAGTGTTGATGAAGAAACAACCTCTGAAAATGAGGAGAATCAAGACGTAGTTGACGAAAACTAGGAATTATATTTCATAAATTTGATATGTAACTTTTCGACCATCCTACTTGGTGTTAAAAACAGTTGACTTATCGACAACAAAGATAGTTAAATCGTATTTCGCTAATCCAAAATTAGGGGTTACACATAAGTGTATACTGATAGACTTTTACCTCATGATCCCAATGCAGAGGAAGCGGTAATTGGTTCGCTGATTATTGATTCGAATGCAATTTCAAAGGTATCTAATTTCCTTAAGCCTGAAGATTTTTATCAGGCTAAATTAAGATCATGCTTTGACTCATGTATTGTATTGTTTGATAGAGGAGAACCGATAAATCAAATAACTCTAGCTCATGAATTATCTAGACTAAATATATTCGAAGAAATAGGTGGCAATCAATACCTTATACACCTCGTAGAATCAGTTCCAACCTCAGTACACGTTGAACATTATGGAGAAATAGTACATCGCGCTTCCATAATGAGAAAGCTCATATCAGCTGCAACCGATATTGCCGAAATAGGATATGAAAGCCCGGCAGATACCGAT
>CAYPYC010000215.1:0-2566 GCA_964414905.1 uncultured Dehalococcoidia bacterium | reverse complement strand
GAGATAATAACTGGTTTCAAAACCTATTTTAGATTCACATGCTGCAATTTGCACCTATACTATCATATTTTGTATGCTATGTGTAAATGAGTTGTCTTGTTGGTTGTGTGGGTACATAAATTGAAGAAAACAATAAGAGCTTTGTATGGCCATTAGGCAGTCAAATATTTTTAGAATTTTGAATGCAAATGTTATATTAGCGTTACCTTTTATAATAGGAGTCACCTGTAATCTTAGTGTTGATTGTAGAATAGAAAAACTGCTATTAATTAGCCTTTTTGTGAGGTTCCGGTACCTGCATTATTGTGGATAGTATTAATTGTGTGGACCTGGGTATTGATAAAGATTATTAATAAAAAGACTAGGATTTCTTTGATGGTGCTTTCAATACCAACGGTTATGTTAGCTATATTGACTTTTGGTATTTTCTTAAACCATAGGATTTAAAAAATAACCAGTCGGAATGTTATAAGCCTTAACAGATTATATTGCAAAATATTATACACAAATTTAGATATGACAGATGACAGAAGATGAGGATTAAGGCAATACTCCAGAAAGAGCAAAAATCTCAGCTAGAAGTTTTCCCCCAAGACAGGAGTATTTCAACCTGCTACTTTTTCAGGTGGAGCTAGGTACAGGCCATCCAAACCCGGTTAGCACCTCACGTAACAAGTCCATCTCTTCTTCATTCATGTTTCCGGATGGTGGTCTAGACGGTCCACAGGATCTGCCCATTGCGGCTGTAAGACCTTTCTTAACCACAGATTGGCCTCCGGTTCGTGCACCGACTTTGGCATAGACCTTGTCCAGAGGACCGTTTACTGAATCGAGCAGTGCTTGAGCCTCTTCGTATTCTTTGTTTTCACATAACTCCCAAACGCGGAGGTCATGGGGCGGATGAATGTCTACTGTGTGGTTAATGTAGCCTTTGCCGCCAAGTTTATGACAAGCTACTGCCCCATGGCCGTTGTCGATGAGGTTGAAGGTGTCTGCGAGTTCGTAGATGTCCTCGTATTCACCAACTACACCTCCCCACTTTATCGCAACAATGTTTTCCAGATCCACCATTTTGCGATAAGTGTCCATATAGATTGGGGTGTGCATGCCTTTGGTAACATAAACCATGATCCCTATATCTATGGCGTCTGAAAGGTCACTGTAGAACTGAAGTATTTCGTTCTGTTTTGGGAGGTTGAAGATAGGTGGTACTACTTGTAGTCCTATTGCCCCTAGATCTTGGGCTCTTTTAGCGTCATCTATTATTCCCTTTGTGTCTTTGTAGCCCAGACCCAAAACTATCGCCGCTTTGTCATCAGCAGCCCGAACGGTTGTGCGCAAAAGTGTGTACAATTCATGGTCTCTTAACATGGGCCCCTCACCCATAGCTGCAGCGACTTTGATCACAGATTTGCCTTTGACTAGACCGTTGTCTACCCACCACTTTGTCAGTTCAGCCATTCGCCCATGGTCAATCTCGAAATCATCGTCCATCGGGGTGGGAACAGTTGCTATTGGTCCTACTATCAATTTTCGAATGTCTTCTCGGTTCATTTGATCTCCTATTAATTGTTACGTCCTTAGTGTTAACCAAGTCGTTGTATTTCACCACCAGCCAAATCAATTCTCCGAACATATTGTTTCAAGACATTATAAACATACAGATATGACAATGACGATGACAGAGGCTAACTAAAATCTGTAGGTTATCGTCTGAATGGGTACACCTCAAATAGAATGGGTGCTACTTGCCAACCAGCTTTCTCTGTCATTTGGTACACCAAAGGTACATAAAACCCTTTTTATTTAAAATATCCGTAATTGTGGTTGACCCTAGCATAAAACCCAATATAATTACACCAAATATATCTATCACACACATTTATCAGGAAATTAGTGAAATGATATATTGGGAATATGTATTTATCAATAGGGTGAGCGCAAATGGGAACCCATGAATTTAATGTGAGATTACGATAAGGATTAGCATGATACAACTATTGTTTAATAAAAAACTAATCGCTGGTTCTGGGGTTATCCTACTTATAGTCATTGTGGGTATAGTGGCTCTGTTTGTACTAAATAAGCCTCAATACCCATTTGAAAATGTTTTAATCACTACGGGAGGATCGTTAAGAATTACTGGATTTGACGGCTTCATTATACCTGTGGCGGATGAGGATAAAGGAAAAGAATATAATTTACCGGTCACGACCAAACTTGCCTTGAAAGACGGATGGTTGAAAGCATCATCTTGTATTCCTGGAGAGGGTGTTTATTTCACGAAAGGTGAAGAAAAATCAATTATTCTTATATTCGATCTATCTGGTAATCTTATAGGAATTTACCAACATACATTACATGAAATGCCTGAGCCATGGATTAAAACAGTAGGTCCATTAAAAACTGATGGTTCTACTATAGTCGATGATGAGCATTATGGAGCATATATATTCCTTATTAATCCTGCTAGATCGTGTGATGCCAACAATGATTATGAATCTACATTAGTTTCCGATACAACTCTGCCATCATATTTAATACCTTATAATTCTGTTGTGGCTGT
>CAYPYC010000214.1:1861-2586 GCA_964414905.1 uncultured Dehalococcoidia bacterium | reverse complement strand
AATAATGGTAATATATTTCACAACATTTCAAATCACAAAAATATTTGAGACTGTAAAACACTAGGAGTAGTGTTGTTATGGGTTTAAGAATTAAACATGTACAATTGACTCTGGTTTTTTTCTTGTTGTTGGGAGCAATTTTTTCTTGTTCTCCTGAAATTGGTCCACAGGGTTCAAAAGGTGATGTTGGTCCGCAAGGTGAAATTGGTCCACAGGGATTAAAAGGCGGAGTTGGTTCGCAAGGTGAAATAGGTGAGCAGGGACCAAAAGGTGATGTTGGTCAGCGAGGTGAAATGGGCAAACAAGGTTCCCAAGGTGAACAGGGTTCCCAAGGCAAACAAGGTTCCCAAGGTGAACAGGGTTCCCAAGGCGAACAAGGTTTCCAAGGCGAACAAGGTTTCCAAGGCGAACAGGGTTCCCAAGGTGAACAGGGTTCCCACGGCGAACAGGGTTCCCAAGGTGAGCAAGGTCCCCAAGGTGAACAAGGTTTCCAAGGTCCCCAAGGTGAACAAGGACTGCAAGGTGAACGCGGACCTGTAGGACCCAAGGGAGAACAGAGTATGGATGAAATAGTTGTTTACCAAAGTGATTCTGGGTATCTGTTTGATAGAACTAAACCTGATGATAATCTGATAACCGTTATTGATAGTTTAGGTGATGTTGGTCAAGATAATTCTATAACTATAGGTTATGCTGGGTTTGGTCGTATAAGTTATTATGATAAA
>CAYPYC010000214.1:0-1851 GCA_964414905.1 uncultured Dehalococcoidia bacterium | reverse complement strand
ACCACCGCCACGTTATACAGTTCAGGCTGAGATGGCCTCACCTGAGTTGTTGGTTGAAATTCACATGACGGCAGCAGCATGAGAGCTACAGGTTGCTATGAGAGGCGTAGGTTATGATGGGTTTGGTCTTATAAGTTATTATGATAAAACTAATCAAGATTTAAAAGTTGTTCATTGTAACAATATTGCTTGTACTGAAAGTTACAATACATCGATAGATAGTGAAGGAAATGTAGGTCAATACACTTCAATTGTTTTAGGAGCAGATGGATTAGGGTTGATAAGTTATTACGATGTTAGTAACCAAGCATTAAAGATAGCCCACTGTTCAAATATATTTTGTACAGATGCCGTTATTAATACAATAGATAATGATGGCGCTGTCGGCAGTTATTCCTCTCTAACGATTGGATCGGATGGATTAGGACTAATTAGCTATTATCATATAGGTTCATCCGATCTCAGGGTTGCACATTGTTTAGATATTTTATGCAGTGAAGCAAGTAAGATCACGGTTGTAGATTATATAGGTGATGTAGGTACAGGCACTTCAATTGTTTTAGGAGTAGATGGATTAGGGCTGATAAGTTATTACGATATCAGTAATAAAGCGTTAAAGATTGCTCACTGCTCAAATAAAGAATGTACCGACCAAACTATTTCCGAAGTTGATGTTGGTAATTCAATAGGTGAATTCACCTCTATGACGGTAGATAGATGGGGACATGTTTTAATGACCAATTCTATGCATAATGAAGATTTGGAAGTAGTTGCATGCTCAAATTTTGATTGCACGTTATCCTATAAATATGATTTGGATACCGAGGGTGCTGTTGGCTCACATAATTCAATAACTATAGGTTCACATGGGTTTGGTTCAATAAGTTATTATGATGCAACTAACGGTGATTTGAAAATTGCCAATTGTTCTAATCAATTCAACATTGGACTTTGCGAAGTCGCTTCAACATTCACACTAGATAGTGAAGGTGATGTTGGGCGGTACCCCTCAATAACAATAAACCCATATGGGTCCGTCTTAATAACTTATTATGATTTCACTAATGGCGATCTGAAAATATTACATTGCGAAAATAGTTTTTGTGTTCCGTATTTTAGGCTTAGATAAGTGTTACAGTACGGTTATTGCCTAGTACAGGAGAAATTGTAATGATAGATTTCAGCAGATATCGTTTGATTGACCTTTCTCACGAGTTAATCCCAGGCGAACGTAAACAGAATGGAACGTATTTGCATGGTGAGCCTTTTTATGGAAGATCAGTCGAAGTACAGGAGTTTCACTCTTATAATGCCCGAATGCATTTCATTCAAAGTCAAACACACAATGGCACCCATGTAGAAGCACCATATAAATATGATGAAAATGGATCTGATATAGCGGATATGCCTTTGGAATCTTATATTGGTGAAGCTATCGTTTGTGATTTGGATTATCGAGAGGGAGAAGAAGTAACGGTAAATGATCTGATACGTTCTGGCATTAAATCAAACGACATAGTTTTATTGAGATCAAATTTGAAAGAAAAACAACCATATCTTGGCTTTGATGCTGTGGATTGGCTTATATCAACGAAAATCAAGGCTTTCGGATCTGAGAATGTACACCATTCACCTCCTGGCACAGAATTTGGCGTGGATGATTCAGATGGACGTCTGTTATTAGCAGGAATCCCTTATTTAGATGCCTTGGTAGGGCTTCACCAAATTACTAAACCGCGCGTTTTTTTTATTGGCCTACCGGTGAAAATTAAAAGAGTAACTGCTTCATGGACAAGAGCGGTTGTATTAGAAGAGATTGATTAGGATTTGTGAAATAGTCGAAGTATTAAT
>CAYPYC010000213.1:0-2590 GCA_964414905.1 uncultured Dehalococcoidia bacterium | reverse complement strand
GCTGGTAGAACACTGTTATCTTCAATAAATATAGGTTTCAGCAGGGCGTGGCCTGCTATTAGAGACGGTAATGTTTCTACTCTGATTACATGTGCGATATTATTCTGGTTTGCCGATACCTTGGGCGCTACAATGGTTCAAAGTTTTTCAGCTACCTTAGCTTTAGGTGTGGGAGTTAGTTTGTTTACAGCTATTACAGTGAGTCGCACGTTACTGCGTATAATTGCAGTCAGTAATATCAGTAAATATTCGTCTTTGTTTTTACCTTCTGGAAAGCCATCATCATAAAATGTTAACTAGATTTAAAAGGGGATAAATTTGGGAGTTTTGCGAAAACGTATTTGGTTTCTCATTATTTCAATGGCTATGATAATACCTGGCATAGTATTTTTGATTATTGCTGGTGGATTAAAAACGGGAATTGATTTCACCGGTGGATCTAGCATGCAAATTCAGTTTAGTGACGATGTCTCCCAAGAAGATTTAAGGATCAAGCTTGAACAGGAAGGTTATATTAATGCGGTAGTGCAAGGGATGGGTGAGAACATTTATTTTTTGAGGACTGTTACGGTTAATGAAGAAAACAAGTCTAAATTACTGAAATCATTAGAAGGATCATTGTCACCTTCTGGAGTACAAGTATTATCATTTGACACGGTTTCACCGTTAGTTGCAGGTGAGATTGTAAGAGCGGCGATATGGGCTGTCATAGCTGCTGCTGTAGGTATATTTTTGTATTTATGGTGGGCATTTAGAAACGTACCGAGTCCTATCAGATATGGATGTGCAGCTATTGTTGCTTTGATACATGATGTTTTAATTGTAATTGGAGTATTTGCTCTTTTAGGTTATCTTTGGGAAATTGAAGTAAATAGTATGTTTTTGATAGCGGTCTTAACCATTATTGGTTATAGCGTAAACGATACCATAGTGGTATTTGATAGATTGAGGGAAAATATTATTTTATATCCGAACAGAAAGTTTGAAAATAATGTGTCTGTCAGTATTTTTGAAACACTTGGAAGATCTTTAAATACAAGCTTCACTCTTTTATTTACACTTCTTGCATTGATATTGTTTGGTGGACAAACAATAAGAGAATTTTTGTGGGTATTACTGATTGGAGTCATCGTAGGTACTTACAGTTCAATCGGTGTAGCTACGCAAGTGTTGGTTGTGTGGGAAAAAGGTCTGATAAAGAAGATATTCAAAAGGGAAACAATCGGGTCAGCAGCCTGAGCGTAGCATGATTTAAGGTCAGGAATAATTGTTCAAATAGCATTTGTTTATTGTATTAACTTCCTTTGATTTGTATTATTCACAAATAAAATAAGGTGATTTGTTTAATGAGCAAAACTCTTAACGGTAAAGTACAGACAGTTTTAGGTCTCATAAACCCAGATGAATTAGGTGTGACTTCAATGCATGAACATTTGATTCTAGATTTTACTGTGGTATTTCAAAAGCCGGATGACCTAACAGGGGTAGCGAAGGCATATGAGCCGGTTACTATGCAAAATTTGGGATGGGTTCGTTATGACCCATTTAGAAGTTTTACTAACTTAAGTTTGAAAGATGAACAACTAGCTGTAGATGAAGTAAAAAAGTTCGTTGCGTCTGGTGGAAAAAGTATCGTAGATACCACCAGTGTCGGCATACAGAGAAGTCCTGAATCTTTGGCTTTGATTTCGAGAATGTCTGGTGCAAATATTATTATGGGTTCAGGATATTATATTGCAGCATCTCATCCTGATTCGGTTTCAGATAAAACCGACAAGGACATAGCAGATGAAATAGTTTCGGATATTGCAGAGGGTGCTGAAGATACTGGAGTTAAAAGTGGATTTATTGGAGAGATAGGATGTTCTTGGCCTCTTACCGCAAATGAAGAAAAGGTTTTAAGAGCTAGTGCTATTGCACAAAGTAAAACTGGTGCATCTATAATCATTCATCCTGGTCGTGATGTGCAGGCTCCATTTGATATTTTAAATATTCTCGGTGAAGCTGGCGCAGATCTAAAACGCGTAGTAATGGGTCATATTGGACGGACTTTCGTAGATATTGAATTGGTTATCAAACTGGCTAGTTTAGGATGTTATTTGTCATATGATCAATTTGGCTGGGAAAATTCATATTTTTCTTATGGATCAACAGATTTTCCTTCTGATGCTATGAGGATTGGATATATTAAAACGCTTGTAGATGCTGGTTTTGTCAACCAGATTGTAATAGGTCAGGATATTGCCTGTAAGCATCTATTACAAAAATATGGTGGATATGGGTATGCCCACTTAATCGATAATGTGATGCCAAGACTTGTGTCAGGAGGATTAACTCAAGATCAAGTTGATATCATAACCAAAATAAATCCTGCGGAAATCCTCACACTTAATTGAAATTTGTGCACATTCAGTTATTTATCTTTTTCTTTAAATTGACTGAGAACTACAAAAAGTACGAATATTATGATAACTAGAATAATTACTATGGTTCTAGTTTCCATTGCTACTCTTTATATTGTGTAATATATGTATGGTAAACGTCCTTATTATTTAATGTAGATAATTAATATATATGATTTTTTTAAGCG
>CAYPYC010000212.1:1703-2616 GCA_964414905.1 uncultured Dehalococcoidia bacterium | reverse complement strand
GATTCCCAAACAGCCAACCTGAGTACCGAAAGCAACCTTTCACTTACGGATTCTGTACTCAAATTAATGAAAGAAGTCAAATCAAGAGGAGATGATGCTATTAAAGAAATCACCCTTGATCTTGATAATGTCAAATTAGAAACTATAGAAGTGGATTCAAATACCATATCTGACGCTTTTGATAAAACCGATAAGAATCTAATTGATTCTTTAATGACAGCGTCAAAAAGAATTACCGATTATCATAGTAAAACGCTCCCAAAAACATGGACAGATGAACAAGAAGGATACGGTCAAGTGATTAACCCGGTAGATAGTGTAGGGATATATATCCCTAAAAATCTTATTTCCACAGTTTTAATGACGGTAATTCCGGCCAAAATAGCAGGAGTTAAGAACGTTAGTGTCTGTACACCGGCTGAAACCTCTGGTCTGCCATCTGACGAAATTCTAGCCGCATGTAAAATATCTAAGGTTGATAAGGTGTTTACAATCTCAGGAGCTCAAGCAATTGCTGCATTAGCTTACGGTACTGAAACTATCCCAAAAGTCGATTTAATATGTGGCCCAGGTGGTATATATACCACAATTGCTAAAAAACTCGTATATGGAGAAGTAGGCATTGATGGATTGTATGGACCAACAGAAACATTAATAATTGCTGATGATAACGCAAACCCAATATTATGTGCCGCAGATCTAGTAGCACAAGCCGAACATGATAAGCTTGCAATACCGATTTGTGTGACGACTTCAATGGATTTAGGCAAATTAATAAGCCAGCAAGCCATAGCCAGAGCAAAAAACATTGAACGATACCAGATAGCATACGAATCAATAACAAATCGAGGTGCTATTTTAGTTGTTGACAATCTTGATGAAGCATTCGAACTAGCAAATAAATTTGCTCCTG
>CAYPYC010000212.1:0-1693 GCA_964414905.1 uncultured Dehalococcoidia bacterium | reverse complement strand
ATATAAGTTTAATGATAACTGAACCCGATAAACAGATAAGTAAAATAAGAAATGCTGGGGCTATATTTATAGGAGAACACTCTCATGAAGTAATGGGAGATTACGTAGCAGGTCCTAGCCACGTAATGCCAACCTCAGGGACTGCTAAATTCAATTCTGGTTTAAACGTCAATACATTTTTGAAATTTTCTCCTGTAGTTAAAATCGGTAAAGACAATTCCCAAATATTGTCGAGTGTCGCAGCTAGAATAGCCAAAGCAGAAGGGTTAAACGGACATGCTGAAGCTGCAGAAATACGTAATGAAATAGACTTCTAGTATTAGGCGATATATTCATGAAAAAAATTGACATCAATAAATTTGTGATAAATCACATACAACAAATCAAACCATTTGACCCTGCAGAACCATTGGATTCAATGGCAGAAAAAGCTGGAGTAGAACCAGAAAAAATAATACGGCTCAATGCTAATGAAAACCCATATGGCCCGTCTCCATCGGTTAACGAAGCAATTAAAAAACTTCAGGCTAATATTTACCCCGACCCTGAACAAAATGCTATACGTGCAGCATTATCTAAATTCACCGATATGCCCAAAGAAACAATCCTATGTGGCGCAGGCAGCGATGAACTAATTGATTTACTCTTCCGGTTATTTTGCACACCAAAAAATAATGTGATTGAATGTGATCCAACCTTCGGAATGTACAGTTTTTGTGCAAGGATAACAGGAGCATCGATAATATCTGTCCCAAGAAATGAAAATTTCGAAATAGATATAAATGCTGTTATATCTGCTATTACTGGTGAAACAAGAATTATATTTATAAACTCACCAAACAATCCAACAGGAAACCTTGCGAAACAAGAAGACATTGAAACTTTATTAGAGACAGGTCTTATTGTTGTAATAGACGAAGCTTATTATGAATTTACTCATAAATCTTTCGCTAAACTAGTTCTTGAACACAATAACCTGATTGTTTTAAGAACAATGAGCAAATGGGCGGGACTAGCAGGATTAAGAATAGGCTATGGTTTTTTCAATCAAGATCTTGTTCAACAACTTTTGAAAATAAAACAACCTTATAACGTTAATTCAGCTGCGGAATTGGCATTGATGGCTTCTCTTGAAGATGTTGACTACTTAATGAACAATGTTAACTTAATAATAAAAGAAAGAAGTAGATTGTATTCTGCACTTCAAGGATTTAAACAAGATATAAGGCCTTTACCATCGGAAGGCAACTATATATTATGCGAATCTTTAAAAGTAGCATCACCCAAAATAGTACAAGGTTTAGTGAAAAAAGCAATTTTTGTTAGACAATTCAGTCATCCGAAATTAAAGAATTATTTTAGGATTTCGATTGGCAAACCTCATCACACAGACGCAATAATATCCGCTCTCAAAGAAATCTTATAAAGTTTTTAGGAGAACATATAATGGTAGCTAGAACATCTAAAACAGTTAGAGAAACAGGTGAAACAAAAATTTCACTGGAACTAAACTTGGACGGTAACGGCTCAAATAAAATTACCACTGGAAGCGGAATGTTTGATCATCTGATTGCTCAAATTTCACGGCATGGCTTAATCGATATTAAACTAGATGTCGAAGGTGATACTGAAGTAGGCTGGCACCATACAATCGAAGATACAGCGATAGTTTTAGGAAAAGCGATAAATGAAG
>CAYPYC010000211.1:817-2630 GCA_964414905.1 uncultured Dehalococcoidia bacterium | reverse complement strand
ATTGGAGTCCTAAGGTGGTTGCTGAAATGAATGATTATCAGTTCAAATTGGCAAAGATTTCGGGAGAATTTATCTGGCACAATCATGAATCAACAGATGAGGTATTCTATGTAGTTGAAGGCAGTATGATTATTGAGTTTAGAGATGGTAAAGTAGAATTAGCTCAAGGTGAAATGTATGTTGTCCCAAAAGGAGTAGAGCATAAACCTTATGCTGAAAAAGAATGCCATATAATGCTTATTGAACCAAGAGGTGTTGTAAACACAGGCGAGGTAAAAAATGAGCTTACAGCGGTTAATGATAATTGGATTTAACATATAGCCCCACACGCATTGTAGGGTAATTATTTGTAGATTTAATCAATGATAAGAATCACAATATTATATTTATTCTTTGTATCTATAATTGTAGCGATTAATCCACCGCAACAAGGAACTATTCCCGATAGTGTAATACAAATGTTTCGCTACCAAGAAATCGGCAATGAATATGGTGATCCTGGTTGGATTAGAAAACTGCAAAACATAAAAAATAATCAAGCTAGAGATGAGCAACTTTATTTTAATATTCCGGTTTTATTAGGTAAATATTCCGATCAAGCCCAAACCTATTTTACGGCATCAGATTTCAATCAATTATTATTTGATAATAATCCAGGCGGTACAATGACAGAGTATTTCAATGAAATCTCTTATGGTATGCTTCAAGTTGATGGTTTCGCGAATGGTTGGTACCAGTCTTCAATGACAATGAGCGAGGCAGTTCAAAATACAAAATTATATGTATCAGAAATTGCTTCTATGGCCGATTCAGACTTTAATTATGCTCAATACGATAATGATGGGCCAGACAATGTTCCAAATTCAGGGGATGACGATGGCTATGTTGATGGTATTATTGTTGTATACTCTGGTTGTGGTGCGGAGTGGAGGCCTGGAAATGGTAATATATGGCCCCATCAGAGCTCTCTTGGGCAGTATGAATATATAACAAATGATATAGGAGCAAATGGAACAAATATTATTGTTAGTACCTATGCCGTAAACCCAGAGCTATATGGAGGAGGTGACTGCTATACAGATTTAATCCGCCCTATTGGAGTTTACGCACATGAATTTGGACATATTTTAGGTTTACCTGATTTATATGATAGAGATGGTGGATCTGAAGGAGTAGGAAACTGGTGCCTTATGGCGGGAGGAAGTTGGCTTGGTTTTGCCGGAGATACGCCTGCTCATATGTCTTCATGGTGTAAAATTCAAATGGGATGGATTGATCCTATTGAGATCAATCAGAATTCCTCAAATGTCAGTGTCTACCAGCTAGCAACAAACCCATCAGTGATAAAAATTTGGGAAGATGATTTTCATTGGAATCGGTATTTCCTTATTGAAAATCGTCAAAAGGTTGGTTTCGATTATCATTTAAATGGTGATGGTTTATTAATTTATCATATCGATGAAAATAGAAGCTATGGAGCTAACGCTTGGAGCGGTGGTCCTGTAAATAATGATGAATTACATAAGCTAGTTGATATTGAGGAGGCAGATGGATTGAATGAATTAGATAATCAAATTAATCGTGGTGATAATGGAGATCCATATCCAGGTCAAAGTGATAATCGAACTTTTAATCAGTATTCAAATCCCTCTTCAAACAGATATGATAATGCTGTTACTAACATTTCATTAGAAAACATAAGTAGCTCAGACTCTATAATGTTTGTCGATATTCAGTATCGACCAAAATCAGGTTATACGATGGCTTATGATACAATGGGGATCTCTTACTATGGTTTTGGTAACTCCGTACA
>CAYPYC010000211.1:0-807 GCA_964414905.1 uncultured Dehalococcoidia bacterium | reverse complement strand
ACTAAAGAGAATAGTTTTCATAGCTGAACGAAATAAATGGTCTGCTGTTCAATTCGAAACACAGCAAAGTGGTTATCTGACAGAGGTCGATTTTGGTGTTCGATATCCGATCAGTTGGGAGGTCCAAATTTATGATTCATTTGATGGCTCATCCCCAGGTCCTCTATTAAAAAATATCAGCGGGTACTCAGAACAAAGAGGCTGGGTTTCTGTATCAATTGATTCTTTACCTGTTGTTGGGGGGCAACAATTCTTCATAGCCATTCGATATTTAAATGAGACTTATTCAATACCCTATGATAATGGAGGTGTAATTTCAGGAAGATCTTATTACTCAGATGATGGAGTATTTTTCAGTAATATATTATCTTCATATGGAAATGCGAATATTAGAGCGAAAATTAGAACGAATAACATGATGTTTACCAATAGCGAAAATTCATTACCTAATGAATTTTCATTAGGTAATAGCTACCCTAACCCTTTCAACCCAATCACATCCCTAAGATACGATTTACCAGAAGATGGAATAGTCAAAATCACTATAAACGATATGATGGGAAGAATAGTAAAAACACTTATAAATGGCTCACAAACTGCTGGATATAAATCGATTCAATGGAATGCCACTAATGATAGAAATGAACCCGTATCAGCAGGATTATATTTATATACAATACAAACAGGAAAGTTTAGACAGACCAAAAAGATGGTGTTTCTAAAGTAACACCCATTCATTATCTAATAGAAAGGGAACTTTGTTCATTCAAATGGTCGACACCTCTGCCTTATAACATCAGGTACAGG
>CAYPYC010000210.1:0-2640 GCA_964414905.1 uncultured Dehalococcoidia bacterium | reverse complement strand
AAATTAAATATGCAAAAAACAATTAACGCGACCAACAATATTCCGGCATCCATAAGGTATACATTAGTCAGATTTGATATTTGCGATAAATAACCGGCCGAGGCAGGTCCGATTATTGCAGCAAGAGCTATAATCGAACCAGTGATGCCCATAGCTCTACCCTGTTTGGTAAAAGGTGTTTCATCACCTATTATTGAATAGCATCCTGGCGCCAAAACAGATGCTACTAACCCATGGAAAGACCTTATAACAAGTAATTGATCAGGGTTTGTGACTAAAGAATATCCGATTAGAGAAAGTGCCGTAAGGCCAAGGCCAAATGCTATAGGTAATTTCCTGCCCAATTTATCTAACATAAATCCAGACACCAAATTGCCAAAAAGATTAGTACCTGAATATATACCAACTACCAAGGCAATCATAAAGCTATCGGCGCCTAATTGAAGAGCATAATTTGAAGCTGTGGAAAATTGAATGAAGAGATCCAAAAATGCGGCAAAAACAACAATCCTAGCAGACCAAACAAGCAACTATTTTTCCCGAAAAAAATCAACTCAGTTAATTATCTGGATTGAATTTTTCCTTTATCTTATTTTATTTATTGAAAACCGCCATTATGATATCAAATCTAAAACAAATCATACACTCATTATTATATATACTCATTTACCATCTCATCATAATTGTGAAAGGGTTATGTTTTTAGTTAACATATACGGAAAATCATCCAAAACACTCATACTATCAAATCCAATTAAATATAATTATTTAATAATTAAGGAATTTAGTGATGGCTAAATATAAAGTAGGTTTTATCGGATGTGGATTGATGGCTATGCACCATGCTTCTGCTTATTATTTAAACCCTCAAACAGAAATTGTCGCAGCTTCGGACGTCGACAATGATAATCTTGAGTTATTTTGTAAAAGATTTGATGTACCTAACTATTACTTGAATTACCAGGATATGCTTGAAAATGAAACTCTGGACATAATAGCACCTATTTTACCGGTCAAAAATAACCCAGAAGCTGTAATCAACAGTGCTCAAACACAAGTAAAAGGAATATATTGCGAGAAACCAATAGCATCCAATTTAAGAGATGCAGATCAAATGGTTGATGAGTGTGATAAAAAGGGGATTATTTTTGCCTCTGGTGATGCTATGCGTAATTATCCCCAACTATGGAGAGCCTTGGAATTCATCAAAAAAGGCGGATTAGGAAAGATTAAATCAATAAATGCATATGAACCAACCAATGAAATATCAGGTGGGGGATGTCAAACTTTAAGCGTTGTTCAAATGTTTGCTTTTGATTCGCAAATAGAAACGGTCATCGGATGGATGGATGATCCTCTAAGTGATAATGATCAATCTATGGGAGGATACATTAAATTCACAAATGGTATTGAATGTTTCCTAAATAACAAAGAGTCTGTAAAAAAAGGTATAGAAGTTATAGGAACCGAAGGCATTTTCTACCATGCAGGGTGGAATATTTTTTCTATTAGTAAAAAAGATCCTGACGGTTATCTCAGACAAATGAATTACAACTTACCAACAGTGTCACAATCAAATCATCAATTGACTAATAGAATTGGGAATTTGTACAATCCAGGTTTCAGAACCACTGAAAGCATTAATTCTTTCGTGGCGTCGATAGATATAGGAGAACCTCTAAGGTGTCCGGGATTTGTAATGCGTAATTCTTTAGAGATCGCTATTGCATTAAGAGAATCTGCAAGACAAAACAATCTACCTATCTCAATGCCTTTAATCAATAGATCTCAAAACCTCTACCCTGTTATAGGACGCTTGGAAAAGAAAAAAGAATCTTTATCAGCAGGTGAATACGATAAAAGAATTAATGAACAATTGGAATATTTTTCATATTAGGAAAGAAAAAAATACATGTGTGGAAGATTCGCTTGGTACAATAAATCGACAGAAATTATAGATGCTTTTAAAACAGTTGATTTAAATATAGAGAAGGATCCTATAGCAGACATACCTAGTTATAACATTGCTCCATCTCAAAGAATTATCGTAATCAAATCTGAATCAAAAACCTCGTTAAATTTTCAACAAATGAAATGGGGTCTTGAGCCTCCAAAAATCAAATATGGTTTCGAT
Source organism: uncultured Dehalococcoidia bacterium (assembly GCA_964414905.1). GTDB lineage: Bacteria > Chloroflexota > Dehalococcoidia > Lucifugimonadales > OSU-TB39 > OSU-TB39. The sequence goes on along the minus strand of CAYPYC010000210.1, from coordinate 506 downwards.
GAAAGGTTTACTGATAAATTAAATTTGTTTAACGCTCGTGCAGATAAAATATCTAATTCGTGGCCTTGGCAAACTTTATATGAAAACAATCGATGCTTGATACCCTGTAGTGGATATTACGAATGGACCAAATCGTCGATGTTTTCCAAAAGTTCAACCCCTTTCATAACGCAGATGAAAGACAAAAAACCGTTTTACCTTGCTGGTCTATTTTCAAAACCTACAGAAGCATTTAATGAAAAGGATAAAGGGTCTTGCACTATCATAACCACAGAAGCTAATTCGCTCCAAGGGAAAATCCACAAGCGTATGCCTGTGATAATACCTGTTGAAAATGCATCACTTTGGTTGAGCAAAGAGACACATAATTATTGTGACATTAAAGAACTACTTAAACCACACCCAAGCAGTTCTATGGAAATGTGGCCCGTATCAAACAAAATAGGAGACGTGAGAAATAATGATATTGAACTGATTAAACCGATATCCAGGTTATTGTTCTGAAC
>CAYPYC010000209.1:0-2642 GCA_964414905.1 uncultured Dehalococcoidia bacterium | reverse complement strand
TATTGCCTCCATTTTCTTTAACAAAAGGCAATCTAACCAATCTAAGAAGCCTGTTGTGCAAAGAAGCTAACGCACTTGCATTAACACTCATTTTGTCTGCAAGGTTTATAATAGAATCTTTACCTCGTAGAGCCAAAAATTCCTTCAACCAATTTCTAGTACCAAATTCATATGCTAAAGAATGCGTAGCATCAGCAGCCACCTCAGAAAGATTCAATGTTTCTCTCAACATCTGTATATCTTCAGGCTGTATGTCATCGTATCCTATCTCTACCATGAAATCCGGCTGCACTTGCCGTCGTTCACTACTCTCTTTATCAATTGTGAATATTTGGACCTCAGAAGAAAATAATTGTTTTAATCCTTTCACCTCACCTCCTCTCGCCTCGCTATAGCCTTTCCATCCATATTCACTTTGCATATCAAATACTAAATTAACTGCTTTTTTGCTCTGCAAAATCCCTATCAATAACAGCCTTGTTAAAAACGTTTTACCTGTACCACTTTTACCAAAAACCCCATTGCTTCTTTCAACGATTTTTTCTATATCCAAACACAATTTCGTTTCCATATCTAGAGGACTACCAATATGAAAATGCGATGCGTCCTCCTTTCCAAATATAATATCTACATCTTCCTGAGAAGCAGGAAACACACTTGAAAAGTGGGCAGGTATTGTTCTTGAAGGTTCAAAACCAGACTCAGTTAAAACTAATCTTGGTTCAACTTGAATATTTCCGTAAGTTGCTATACCTGCCATAGAATCTGAGATGAATTTATTATTAGAACCTGAAGGGTTGACTCCTACAAATTTGTCTGTCATTCCTAAATAAATATCCGTAATAATACCAAAAAACCTTGAAGTATTTCCTTGTACCCTTACGAAAGCTCCAACTCTTAAATTTTCCGTGTTTGTATTTGGATTTAACCGTACTTCAACTCCCTCAGTAAGGGAACCGCCAACAACAACTCCAATTTCTTCGTTTAAATGCAACAATTCAGGCTATATCCTTGATAATATATTTGTAAGTCTTTGTGTATCCGCAGATAACAGTCTAGAAATTTCTCGTCCTATGGATATCTTAAAATCATTTACTTCTTCTACACAAGCAGTCATCTCTCTTACAAAAGCTATAAGAGTTTCGTCTGCTGCTGGAAATTTTGAGTCGACCATTATTGAAACAAACTTGAAAGTATCTACGAATTTATTAATTTGATTACTATTTGGTTTTGACACCAAAGCATGTATTTTTGGGGGATACGGAGGCATATACTGATAAATATTGCCATCATTTTCATATCCAACTGATATTGAAGTAAATTCCGTACATAACAACCGGCTGATTTGAGGGTTTTTTGAATATATATCCTCTTCTGTATCATCTTCTTCGCCCATAACTCTAGGCCTCCTACCTGGATCTAAACTCTTGGTGGTCACATGGCTCACAACTCCATATACAAGGTCAGTAGACCCGCTAACTACTAAGCTCCCGAGTGCAGGAGAGGAATATAATTCCCTACATTGCGTAGTAAATTCTGTTGTGGAAGATTCTATTACTTCACCGATGGACTCCAATTAAACCTCCAACCTAAATATCATCCTAAATACCTCTGATTTTTTTTGATAATGCCTTAGCAGATTCATAAGGTCTGGAATCTCCTCGAGACAAATATTCTACAATCGTATCATTAAAAGCTCTACGGTCTGCGGAATTAATGACAGCCTGTTCATGGGCCTCCATTAATACCACGGGATAGCCATGGCCCCTGTCTGTTTGTTCTATCAACATTGCTTGAATTAAATCAATAGACTCAGCTCCATTTATATTCCATACTGGTATTTCTATGCGTGCAATCTCAGAGCCAACATTCAAATAAAAAAATGCTATGTTATTTACTCCATTATCGTTATTTTTACCTGCAAATATTGGAGAACGTTCTCCTTTTTTCAAGATACCAGCGAAAATTTCTCTATCTAATACACCTCCAATACAATTCGAGCAAAATGAAATCAAATCAGAAGCGCGGTAGTGGCAATAAAATCTCGAATTACCAACACCTTTATCACAAATCTTAGCACTTAACATTTTTGCCACATCTCTATTGCCTGGCAAGCTAGTAAAACCAATAATACCTAATAAATCATTATGGGTTTTATTCTTTATTGATGTCAAAGCAGATTCAAAACCATCTCTGACCAAATAATCTATCACATATTGTTTATTAGAAACTCCAGGTAATCCATAAACTGCAAGAGGACCATCTATTAAAGCCAATGTTGGTACCCTAAAATCGGTTTTATCTAAAACATTTGCCAAAGTTAATATTTCTTCTACAGAACGCTTTGCGTTTAACAAAGCATCCTCTATTGGATGAAATCCGGTTCCATTCTTTTCTTTAATAATAAGATCCTCTTGCTTTGCGTATAAGCGAGGAATATTGACCAACTCAGCATTAGCTTCATCACCATACAAAAAATCCGCTATCCCTATATTTATTAAAAAACATTTTGTCGGCAAGTCTCTGTCTATCCCTATATGCGAACCATCTGTGCTAATAACTCTATATTCATGTAAAATTCTTCTTAAAGGTACCGTATATTGATTTGCCTGGGTAAAGCCTATATAGTCAATCTTATACCC
>CAYPYC010000208.1:0-2665 GCA_964414905.1 uncultured Dehalococcoidia bacterium | reverse complement strand
AGTAACATGATTAGAATTGATATGTCTGAATATCTCGAACAGCATTCGATTTCAAAATTAATTGGTTCACCGCCAGGTTATATTGGATATGATGAAGGCGGACAACTTACCGAGGCAGTTAAACGCAGACCCTTTAGCGTTTTATTATTCGACGAAATTGAAAAGGCTCACCCAGATATATTTTCGATATTGCTTCAAATCCTTGATGATGGACGACTAACTGATGGACAAGGTAAAACAATAGACTTCAAAAACACAATTATCATAATGACCAGCAATATCGGATCCAATATAAACGACAAGGGTCAAGTTGGATTTTTGGCAGATAAAGATAAACAAAATACAGACCGAGCCAGAAATATCATAGAAGAAACATTAAAGAACCAATTTAAGCCCGAATTTTTGAACAGAATAGACGAGATAATCATATTCGAAGAACTGGAACCTGAGGAGATAAAATTAATAGCAACCATTATACTAAGTGAAGTTTCGACTAAAATTTCGAAATTTGGTTTAAACCTCGACCTATCTGAAGATGCTATGAGTTGGATTATCAATCATGGATACGACCGCGCTTACGGTGCAAGGCCATTGAAACGAGTAATACAAAGATATATAGAAGATCAACTCTCTAAACAAATCATCTCTGGAGAGATATCCGAGGGAGATTTTGTTCATATTACTGTGGGTGAGAATGAAGAATTAAATTTCACTACTCAATCCACGCCAACAATTTCGAAAGTAGAATAACCAACATATTTGAAATAAGCATAGTTGTATTAATTATCTAGAGTTATATGACATCTTGTTCTACCCTAATCACAAATGGTAAAATTCAATCACGATTTATTAGATTAGGTTTAATATCTTTCCGGTGTAGCTCAGTGGTAGAGCGGTCGGCTGTTAACCGATTGGTCGTAGGTTCGAATCCTACCACCGGAGCCAACAACCAAATTTACTTATATCCCATTAGCAATATATAATACCGTTACTTAGTTTTGTTCATACAATACCGGTTCGCGATTGAACAGTATTAATACAAAAAAAGAACTTTAACGAATTAATCTTACACCTTGGAGAACTGATTATGGCTAAATCATTAATTGGGAAAATTGCTGTTGTTACAGGAGGTGCTGAAGGGATAGGTAAAGGCATTGCTTTGTCATTAGCAAAAAGCGGGGCTATATTGGTAATAGCCGATTTAAATGAGGAAAAAGCTGTTTCCACTAATTCAGAAATAAAAAAAATTAGCCCTAAATCTGTAGCCATTAGAGTGGACGTATCAAAAAAGAATGAAATAGAAAAATGTGTTAACAATGTCATATCAGAATTTGGTCAGTTGGACATCTTGGTTAATAATGCGGGAATTTATACAGATAATTGGGAAGCCAGTTTATCGATAAATATAATGGGGGTTGTAAATTTCTGCGAATCAACCATTCCACACATGCAATCTCGTGAATATGGGAAAATAATCAATATCGGCTCTATGTCAGCACATGCAGCAAGAAATCTGGGAGGTCCTTACCCCACTAGTAAAGCCGCTGTACTTAGATATACTAAAGGTTTAGCATACGAACTAAGAAATGACAACATCAATGTAAATGCAGTTTGCCCAGGTGCCGTATGGACATCATTCCAAAAAGGTCTTCAGGCGCAAAGTATAGAAAATGATAAAACCCTAAAAGACAATGATCTTTATGAAAGTTTCCTTCAGAAGTATTCGGACGTTATTCCAATGGGTAGGCCGCAAACCACAGATGATATAGGGCAAACAGTAGAATTTTTATCATCTGACTCTTCTAAAAACATCACTGGTCAATGTATACACGTTGATGGTGGCGCTATTCTGAGAGATTAAATCAATAGAATCTTCAAAATATTATTCCATTTAATTAATTTTTTATTTTATCTTTGACCTAATAGACGATTCAAACGCAGTCATTTCTGACAATGGCTGAGGTGGCCAAGTACGCTTCCATTCATCTTTAACATCTACATGCAATTTTGGCCCCAATTTATCTATTTGCATCTCGATTTTATCCCCATCTTGAATTGGACCTAACCCGACATGATTTGTGCCGGTTGAAATCATATCCCCTGGCTTCATAGTAATTAACCAAGTTGCAAATTCGACAACTTCTTCAACACTTCTTCCCATATCACTAGTGTTCATTTTTTGCCTGGCAACACCATTGACCCAGAGATTAATATTCAAATTTTGCGCATCATCAATTTCATCAGCAGTAACGATAGCAGGTCCTATTGGAGCAAATGTGTCCCAAGATTTTCCCCAAAAAAAACTTGACCCTCCGTTTGGCTCAACCCCTCGGGCTGAAACATCGATAAAATTAATGTATCCAAAAATATATTCTTTGGCATTCGAAGCAGAAACTTTACTTGCTTTTTTCCCTATTACCAACCCCAACTCCGCTTCATGATGAAAATGAGGAACAGGACAATCCGGCAAAACTACTGAATCGCCATCTCCGATAATAGCACTTGGCGACTTCAAAAATGCCTCTCTATCTGCTACAAGAGCACGGGAACCGTTCTCCATATAATTACCAGCCATACATACAATTCTTGTTGGTTCAGGTAATGGTGGCCTAAGTTTTACTTGAGATATTGGAATCGCATTCACATCACCTATTTCTTCAAGTGA
>CAYPYC010000207.1:0-2693 GCA_964414905.1 uncultured Dehalococcoidia bacterium | reverse complement strand
ATATATTTTGATCCACATCTGGATCTTTATTTATTAATTCCAGTTCCAAAACATTATTACCATTGTGAAAAACTGATGTTTCAGAATCAATAATCAAAATGCAGAATTCCTCCGGTAAATCTGGTACTGGAGGTAGACCTGTAGCTTTTTTGGAATCTGGATCCACAATAAATTTAACATCAATTAATTGTTCGTCATCAATTATCTTAATACAATTATCGCTTATTAAATTATCGTTAATTCTAATTTTAAAAAAATCATTAAGGGTCATATTAAAAGCTCTTATACACATAGCCACCTTTTTTACATTTTCAAATGACTCATAAACTTTAAATGAATAGGTGCCTCTATTTCCTTCATTCCTCTCTATTAAAACATGGTTGTTTTTTACTGCCCCAGTAGCAGACTTAGATTCTCCATATCCCACCTGACCATGAAGCATAGGGTCGAAGGTATATCTTCTAAATCCCTTTTGTCCAGGTTGATACTCTTTTAATTTCAATAGCTCTTGTAATTGCATAGGATAAAAAGGGGCTGATTTGATGGGCACGAAATGGTTGTAAACTGAAAAACCATCGGCACCTTCACCATAATAGTTATTAAGTATGGCATATTGCTGTTCTAATTTAATAGACGAACCTCCATTTCTCCTCCGCATCCTAATACTTGTCCATGGTTGCATGGCAGGATAAAGTCCGCAATCATTGTCTCCTATTAGATCTGCGAATTCTCTAACTGGAGCATTAGTTGAGCTATGCATCGATTCCTGAGGAGACACATAATCAATGAGTCCTTTATTGATCCAAGTAGGGACATCAAGGCCCATGGTCAAGCATTCATTGATTGTTTCAGAAACTCTGACTCCTAAGATCAAATTTCTTCCTATAGCTTTAGATTTTTCAGCTAAAAGGGCATTTATGCTTTCTACCATATCGGTCATTAAATGCTTTCTATCATTCCCAGTTTTATGTGGAAAATATCCTCTATCTCTGAAACATAATTCAATACCATCGATGTCAAAATTATTTATGATTTCAGCTGCGACAGAACTAACATATTCACGTACTGCGTCAAATGTAAAATCTAAAGTACCTTTGTCCATTTGATAATATGGATCTGGCCGTGTTTCATTTAAAAGCCATTCTGGATGGCTGCTAATAAAACTTGAGCCTGAACCAACTCCTTGACTAACAGAAACATGTCCATGATTATCATTTACCCTCATACCTGCAAGAAATTCCATTCCTCTTTTATGTGATTGATCAATCAGAACATCAAGAGGTTGTACCCCTGAATCAATCAATGGCAAAAATCTTTTGTGCTGAGGTCGTGCATCATATTCAAATAACGGAGTTTTCCAATATGTGGTCCAGCCTTGCGTATACACTTCTTGTATAAATGTATCAACTTCCACATCTGATAAATCGTCGACCCAATCTCTAAGATTCTTTTCTTCCACATTTTCCGGCAAGTACAACCTAGCTATACTGGATGGATCACTTATATAAATAAAACGTCTATCGGCTTTGGCTCTTTTATTATTTTGCATTTAATACTCACCTGTTAATTTATTCACTTAATTCGGCACACATAATTAAACGGCTTGCCTAGCCACTAAAATCTCTTTTTCTGAAGATATCATAATTGGGCAGTCAATTGAATCTATATCTAGTGCTATATCCCTATCTTGATAGTGATACCATGGCAAATCAGCATCATCAAATTTAGCAGAGTGAGACGACGCTAAAATCATATTTTTAATTGATTTATGGTCAGTTTTTCTGTGTTCTAGTAAATTCCTCATATACATTGCACATATTTCATCTTCATCAGTCCGGATTCTGCCAGCCCAACCCATCGCAACTATAGTGACTTTTTTAAATGCCTGTTGCTGCAACCAATCACATGTAGCGGAAGCATTCGCTAGCGAAGCCCCCATAATCACATCCGCTTTCCCAACACTGTTAACTCCTACTACTCCTGCTCTCGTAGAAAGCACCAAAGATTTATTTTTTAATTCGAACTGAGTTATTTCATATGGAGAATTTCCGATATCAAAATCCATGGGTTTTTTCCCATCTACTTCCCCAACACAATAATCAGCCAAGCCTTTATCCCTTAAGGTTTTTGCATCATCAATATCTGATACCATGTATATTTTCTTTGCTCCACGAGATATAGCTAATGCTGCGGTGGTGAAAGCTCTAAACACATCTATGATAACTACAGCTCCTTCTGCTTTGGCAGCTCCAGTTATTAAACTATCAACAACTATTTGCATCAGAAATTTATTGAATATTTCCAATCATTTCAATTCTGGGGGCATGACGAATACAAAATCCTCTTTTGGACCTTCCATTATTTCTATATCGTCTGGTTTCAATTTTGAAATCACTTCGTTTACAAGATTTTCAGGGGTAGAAGCACCTGAGGTAATTCCTATTTTATCAACCCCAATAATCCATTCATCCAAAATATCTTCTTCCGAGCCAATTCTGTATGATATAACATTTCTAGCTCTAGCTACTTCAGTAAGTCTTTTACAATTAGAACTATTTTCGGAACCTATGACCAATATCAAATCCACAACCTTGCACATTCTCTTAACAGCGTCTTGTCTATTAGTAGTTGCGTAACAAATATCATTTCGAATCACTACATCATCAAATTTATTTTTGATGATGTTAACCGAT
>CAYPYC010000206.1:0-2699 GCA_964414905.1 uncultured Dehalococcoidia bacterium | reverse complement strand
TCCCATACCAGCCCATTTCAACATATCAACATCATTATATCCATTTCCAAAAGCAACCGTTTGTTCTCTTGTAACACCATAATAGTTTGCCAACCATTCTAAAGCTTTATGCTTACCTGCTAAAGGATGCAAAATCTCACAGAAATTAGGTAGTGAACGTGTAACATGTAATCTAGATTCATTGGTTGATTTCATATATTTTTCGAGTTTAGCAATAATACTTTCATCCCCTACAGCAACTATGCGAGTAGGACATAAATCTGTAATGTCATATAAATTTCCTACAAAATTCACTTGACCTGAATTCCTTTCAGAATAACCCCTGGCCCAATCAGTTAAATTCTCTACATAAATCTGTCCATCATGATAAAAAACCGGTTGGACATGCCATCTTTTTAATAAATCCAAAGTATGATCAGCTAGTTCTTTTGTAAGAGGCTTATGCCATAAAATCTTCCCAGTATCTATATCTGCAATATGGGCTCCTTGATAAGAAATAATTGGGTGGATGATATTCAGACCTTCAAGAGCTAAAGAAGCCGAAAAAAACATCCTGCCGGTAGCAATGGTAACTATTATTCCACTGTCAATTAAACGGTTTATAACCGAAGTATTTTTATCTGAAACTGGATCCTGCATACTTCTAATAGTTCCATCTATATCAAAAGCTACTAATTTATAATGCATCGTTTTATTTAAATTCCATATGACTAATGTTAAAATTAAGTCAGTTCACTATTTGATAAATAATGCGAATAAACCCAAGACTAATTTTATGGATCTTAATACTAAGTGCATCTTTACCTATAATAATATTTGCATTCAATAATGGCACGAATTAAACATCATTCAACTAATTAATAATCTAGCTTTTGAAATCAAATACCAAAAGTAAAAATGTCGGTTAATCCCCTCAATAAATTATTTTTATCCAGACCAATTAATTATTGACAATAACAATTCAGCATATCTACTATTTGATTAATAGAAAATCTAAAATTTGAATATAAATGAACAATAATATAACAGAAGCAATATCAGTAAAGGAAATCACTAAAACTTTTGACTTGAACGTGGCAGTTAACAATGTCTCATTTTCAGTCCCAAAAGGTGAAGTAGTAGGATTTCTTGGTCCGAACGGTTCAGGCAAAACCACTACGATGAGAATGCTTACGTCTTTCTACACACCAGATAAAGGGGAAATATTTATTGAAGGTATAAATAATTTAACACATGATGTGGAGGCACGAAGCAAAATCGGATATCTTCCAGAAAACAATCCCTTGTACGGAGATATGATAGTAAAAGAATATCTTGAATTAATAGGTAAAATCCGTAATTTAGATACATTCAAAACAAGTAGCAATATATCTAATGTGGTTGAAGAAACAGGATTACAACGAGTTTATTACAATCAAATCAACCAATGCTCCAAAGGCTACAAGCAAAGAGTTGGACTGGCAGCAGCTCTCCTACACGAGCCTTCTATTTTAATAATGGATGAACCCACAGAAGGGCTCGACCCAAATCAAAGAGTACCAATAAGGGAATTAATAAGATCATTAAGCGCAGATAGAACCGTTCTATTAAGCACCCATGTCCTTCAGGAAGTTGAAGAAACATGTGACCGAATACTGATAATAAGTAAAGGTAATTTAGTAGCAAATGGTACCATTTCGGAATTACAAAACAGTTCATTAGAACAAAAAGAAGTCGAAGTAGAGATAAGTGGTAACCAAATAGAAAAAGAACTATCTAAAATAAATAATGTAACCGAGATTATCAAAATTTCTAATTCGGAAGAACAAGAAAAATTCAGGATACGATACCAAGGCGAAGATGATATAAGACCAATATTGTTTGAACTCTGTAAAAATCAAAATTGGACTTTATGGGAGCTTCATCAGGTAGTTACCCGTTTGCAAGACATGTTTTACTCACTAACTTCAGAACAAACCAATATTGAATAAACAGATTCCATTGATAGAAACAACCAACTAAAATGAATTCAATTATACAGCTAGTAAGAAAAGATATTAAATCATATTTCGATCAACCAACCGGGTTTATCTTATTGGTAATATTCGTCGTTTCTACATGTTACTTTTTTTTCAGAAACACACTATCTATTGGAGAAGCTTCGCTTATACCTTTATTTCAAATCATGCCATGGTTCCTTTCAATTTTGGTATCAGCTACAACGATGCGATTACTTGCAGAAGAACAACGGGATGGTACTCTTGAACTATTATTAACTCACCCAATTGTTGGATGGCACATAGTAATATCAAAATTCCTCGCTGCCTTGATTTTCTCGAGTATTGGAGTGATTCTTACAATCGGCCTGCCAATATCACTATTAACAGCAGGAAATCTGGATATTGGAGCTATAATCGCACAATATATAGGAGCGGTATTACTAACCGGTTCGTTTGTATCAATAGGAATTTTCACATCTAGCTTAACTAAGAACCAAATCATCGCATTTATAATAGGACTTTCTATAATATTACTTTTAATGATATTTGGCATGCCAATTATCACTTTAGCTATTCCTACATTTGCAGCAAATCTATTAAGTGAATTAAGTCCATTAACACATTCAACAGGAATGGGTAGAGGAGTATTGCAATGAAAAGATATAATATATTTTGCTGCAATAAGAGCCACGCGCCTTACTGCCACCTATCTTTCATTAA
>CAYPYC010000205.1:0-2723 GCA_964414905.1 uncultured Dehalococcoidia bacterium | reverse complement strand
TACAAATGGTAAATACCCATTTAGAGGATATCCAGATGATTATCCCACTATAGGTGCTACTATTGAAGATGATGTTGTTATTGGAGGAGGAGTTACAATCATGCCTTGGATTACGATAGGTGAAGGGAGTTTCATTGCTGGTGGAGCGGTGGTTACTAAAGATATTCCTCCTAAAAGTTTGGTAGTAGGTGTTCCAGGGAAAATTTATCCTTTGCCGCCCAAGATAGATGTCCCCAATAATAAGAAATATACTTTATCAAAATATGAATTATGGCATCCAGACTTGGAATATCCTGGGGATAATGAATGGCCTGAAAATTGGAGCGAAAAATTCTAAAATGTTAATTGAGCATATGTTAAATATATATTTAATTTTCGTCCAACCCAAAAAAAAGATTAGGTAATTTATTGTTGGATACGATAAGAAAGTTTCAGAATAAGCTTCACTTAGATTCGGCGTCTGAGATTCTAGGTATTGATTACAGATCACTTGCTCTACTTAGGGTGGTATTGGCGATAATAGTGATAATTGATTTGTGTATGCGTGCTACAGATTTGACTGCACATTACACTGATTCTGGTGTCTTATCTAGGTTTGATTATGTTAATGCTATAAGTAACAAGTTCTTTATCTCTTTTCATTTGGCAAACGGTACTGAGACATTCCAAATAATTTTATTTGGCATGCATTTTATTTTGGGTTGCCTACTGTTTTTAGGGTATAGAACTCGGATTGTCACTATATTAATTTTTGCATTTACTGTGTCTTTGCATGCCAGAAATCCTCTTATATTGAATGGAGGAGATGACATATTACGCTTGTTATTGTTTTGGTCGATATTTTTACCAATAGGGGCGAATTGGTCTGTTGATAGTGCTATGAACACACTAAAACGCCCAACAGATAATTATCATTTCTCTGTTGCTTCTGTGGGGTTGATTTTACAGGTTCTAATAGTTTATTGGTTTACATTTTTGTTTAAAAATCATCCGGTTTGGATGAATGATTACTCAGCAGTACATTACATTTTGAATGCAGAAATATTTGTTTCAAGTTTGGGTTTGATCTTGGCGACGAAACAATCAATTTTGCCGTTTTTGACCGCAAGCAGTTTATGGTTGGAATTGATAGGTCCTTTTCTAGTTTTTATTCCATGGTTTAATAAATATTGGAAATTGATTATTTTATCTACATTTTGCTTGATGCATTTGGGATTTGCAATTTTCATGTCTCTTGGATTGTTTCCATATATTTCTATCATGTCTTGGATAATTTTTATTCCTGCAATATTCTGGAATAAATTGTCCGTATTTGGTAACAGATTGTTGGGAGAAACGATTGTTATCTATTGCGGAAAGAATACATCCGTAACTTATAAAATAGCATTATTGTGTAGGTCGTTTTTAAGCTTTAGAAAACTGCAAATCAAAGAAGTAACATCAAATAAAGCTGCTGAATTGGGTGTTAAAGAAAATAGACAAATCTTTGTTTTAGAGGATGAAAAAAAACTATATTACGGGTTTGATGCTACTAAAATATTGGTTAAAAAATCTCCGCTGGTTACTATATTAGGATTTTGGTTGCCCAAGGGTATAAGGGAAGCATTATTTTCAGAAATTTATGAGTTTATTGGATATACAAAATATTTACTGGTTTTGCTTGTATCCAAATTGGGATTTCATGAATATAAGTTTAGTATTTCAAAGTTGGGGGCCACTTTATCAGGTATAGCTATAATATATATAATTTTTTGGAACATGGGAACTTTGAAAGTTCGTTACGAGAGTATGAGTCCATTTGCGACAGCACCAAGTGTTGTATATATGCCGGGTCATAGTTTGCATTTATATCAAATTTGGAATCTTTTTGCTCCTTATCCTATTATGGATGATGGTTGGTATGTAATCGATGGAGAATTGATGAATGGTGAGAAAGTTGATGTATACAATGAAAGAATAGGTGAGGTTAATTGGGATAAACCCGATGTAGTTTCAAGCACATATGAGAATAATAGATGGCGTAAATATCTAACTTCGATCAGACGCAAGCCTAATAGTAGTCAAATGCAAAATTATGCTCAATATCTTTGTAGAAATTGGAATCAATCACATAGTATAGACGACCGTTTGAATAGATTTGAGATTTATTTTATGCTTGAATTGTCAAAGCCTCCTGGTGAATCTGCCAATGAAATTATTAAAACTCCAATATGGAACCATTGGTGTTACGGTATGCCAAATACTGGGAATGATTAGACCAGGTTAAAGGATTAAGGAGATATGCAATGAGCTGGAAAGCTGAAGATTTCGATTCTGAATGGCCGTTTCATGAACAAGCAACTAAATTTGAATTAAAAAATAATAAAGCTGCTTTGCTAGTTATTGATATACAAAAAGGTGATTTAGTAAAAGACACAGATTCCGAATATGGTATTAAATATCCCTACATAGTGGAGTATTGGAATAAAAGGATTGCTGATTTTGTTTTGCCAAACACTAGTAGATTAATTTCATTTTTTAGAGAACTAGGGTTGCCAGTTATTTATACAAGGAATGGTGCTGTTACCCCAAGTGGTAAGGAGATGGCTGAAAGGTTGCGCGTTAAAAGAAAATTCAAAAAAGGTGCCAGATATAGAGGAATAGACGCCTATGAAATTGCTGACCAAATTCATCCTGTAGAGGATGAGTTGGTTATTGATAAATTGACCTCTGGAGCATTCAAT
>CAYPYC010000204.1:0-2755 GCA_964414905.1 uncultured Dehalococcoidia bacterium | reverse complement strand
TATTGATTCCTTTTTCTGCCAATATGATATTTCCTGTTATTTTCTGTCCTTTACAAAGCTTAGAGATTTCCATATATTTGCCATTGATTCTGGATGCCTTAGAGCCCTCTATATTATATGAATTTTTATGGCTCCATTCAGGAATTCTTATAGCTATTTCTTTTGCATCTTTAATATCTAAAATCACTTTGCCTTCAAATGGAATAAAACTTTTAATATCAAGCCATCTAGAGGATTTATTCAATAGAAGATTTATACAAACTCGACCATTTTTTTCATTAATTACGGAATCAAAAACGTAATACATTCCTAAAGCTCCATTTGCTGTGCAACAATGCATTATTGAGTGATCTGGTATCTTGGCTTCATGTCCGGTTGTGTTTAAGCGTATTCCATCATTGGCGGACATCCACCCAAAAAATGATCCTTTAGTTCTTTCCATCACTTGATCAGAATAGTCGTAAGGTCGATTACTAGGTTGAGTTGCAAAATATTCCTTAGGTAAATCATCGAGAAAATCTGTATTAATCATTTGACCTTCGGACAGCATGTTTCTCGTCCATCTATCAATATCGTTCCAATAATTTCCTATGCCTGCTTTTGTAAGGTACAAGGCCAAAACTATCATATCTGACACTTCACAAATTTCAACACTGTTACCTTGTTGGCATTGCAAGTATAAATCTGAACCTGGCATCCATTCGGTATAATATCCTAATAATTGGTCTCCCATATGTTTGGCCCAAAGATAACAGGTGTTTACACGCTTAAGCATTTCCAAGTCATCGGCAGCTACGGCATATTGGCATACAGCCATTAAAGCGAATAGACTGTGATGGAAATGATAGATATCCCAACTGCCGTCGGGGTCGTTAAATACTTTTTCCAGTGCCCAGTTTGCTAATCCTTTTGATAATTCTAGAGCCGGTTCATATCCGGTTGCTCTATAAAGTAGACCTGCGCCAAATCCTGTTGAACCTACAGAATATATAATACTCATTTTAGGATCTTTGTAGGTATCTAAAAGTGACCCATTCGATACGTTTCCTTTAGGCTCTGTTATTGTGTCGGGTATTTTTTGATTTGGTTTGAATCGTCCTTTCCATAAATATAAATAATCATCTTTTTGTGTTGTTAGTTCTAAAATCCGATCCGTTTTTTTCTTGGCTAGGTTGAAGAATTCAGCGTTGTCAGTTTGACCTAATATTGTGAGTGCGTGAATCATTCTTCCTTCAGCCCAAATTTCAGAATATGGATCAATTTCATTATACGATTTCAGCGCTCCTTTTGGGCTATAACTTAGACCATCATTGCCAATTAATCCCATTTGGGTTTTTATGACTTGAGTATCTATATCTAAATTAAATTGACTACCTGATCCTTCCCTAGACAAAGCTAAAGCAGCTAAGAATTTAGGTGGTATGTTTAAATAGGCGTCAGTTGAGTGATTGATAAATAACCTAGGAGGTTTTTGTGACATATCTACATTAAATGCCAGCGCCCAATGTTCTTCTGGCACCCACGCTCTTGTTAAAGCATTAATTGCTAAAGATAAACGTTCAGCCAAGTCAAGTGTGTTTGGCATTTTTCGTTCATAGCTAATGCCATCAGGGATTTGTTTTGAAACAGAAGCAATATCCATAGAGTTACTAGGTATTCCTTTTAGATTGTTTTGGCATATAGTATATATGTTTTGATTATTGACAAGAGGTTGATGGAGAAGTGAAGAAAATATGTAGTCCCCAGTGAGGATTCCTAAATGGACCACGTGCCTGCATTTTTTGCCAAGGGGCTCGTTGTTCGATTTCACTAAACATATATATGCCTATAACTTTGTCATTCTTATCAAAAATCAATGAATAAGGTTCAGGTAAGGCACTAGTATCAGATCTTTTACTATAATATCCAACATTAGGTACGCATGTCGGGTCTTTTTCCCATCTTAGATTGGTGGCTTCACTTAAAGTAAGTGGTTGTATTTCTTCCCAGTTTTCACCGTCGATTTTTTGGTCCCACTGAGACAATCTTGAGGTGCCTCCTGTTGCTAACATAAAATGATTTCCTAATCTATTTGTTTCACTTGCTTTGGAACCTGTATTAAGTATTGTGAATGAGAGTATTATGCCAATAGAGGTGCCGACAAATAACGCTATGAGAAGTATAGTCATCGCTGACTTTTGTTTTAGGGTTTCAATCATGTGGATAAATTTTAGTAACTATTTCCATGTTTTCAACATAGTAATCTTTGGTTTGATTGTTGAACATTATACACTTGCTGTATTTTCTGTTAAATATCCCTCAAAACACACATATCAAAAGAAAAGATAAATATTATTCAACTTAGTCACGTCCGGTTGGAATTAAAATCGAACAACACTAGCATTGTAATGCGTAGCAACTTCTGTATACTAATCTACCAAGTTTACCGATAGACTTTAATACCTATTATTTAATATGACAACAGTATCAACATCTAATTCAATCAAACACTTAATGCGAAGAGCTAGCTTTGGTGCTTCCAATGATGCATTACAAAGAATGTCTGATAAAACTTTTGAGGAAATAGTTGATGATTTATTAGAGCCCGAATCTCAACCTGATTACGATGAACTGACTTTTTTCAGGTACCATCCTATGGCTGATGTCATGCATGTTGATAACCATGCCAAAATCAATTTGATGTACAGGATGACTCACAGTCAACGATATCTTCAGGAAAAGATGGCACTTTTCTGGCATTATGTATTCGCTACTG
>CAYPYC010000203.1:749-2768 GCA_964414905.1 uncultured Dehalococcoidia bacterium | reverse complement strand
CAATCAATTGTTCATGATTATGTTTGATTGCCAATTCCACACCTTAAATTATGAAGTTGCCTCATTCTTATAAATATTCGTTATTGGCAATAGAAATCAGAACCGACTCACTACTCCCAACGCATCTTCGAGCTTTCTCAAAATCGAATTTTGTGCTCTTTCAACTTGATCACCAGTCAAGGTTTTATCTTCAGCTCTGTATATTATCCTATAAGTGACAGACTTCTTTCCTTCTTGTATTTCGTCTCCTGAATAGACATCTACTGGAATTGCTGTTTCAACCAGTTTATGTGAGCAAATCATAGCAACAACATCTGCCGATGTAATCGATTTATCAAATATTAAGGAAATGTCTCTTTCAGAAGAAGGAAATCTGTTTATTTGATAATAATCATTTGTTTTCAAGCCAATACTATTCGCTATTAAATCCGCATCAAGTTCAAATAAAATCACTCGCATATCAATGTCAAAAAAATCGGTGACTTCTTTTTTTAGTTCACCGCATATTGCAATAATTTTAGCCTGCTGGATATTTTTTGGGTATTTCCAAATCACATCAGCGGCAGCTTCTTTCTGCATAATATTACTTCCCGACATAGCCCAATTTACTTCTAGCGATAATTTATTAAAAAAATTTTCTAGAACACCCTTGCCATCATAAAAATCAACGTCTTCTCCATCCACCAACCAAGAATCATGATATCTTGGACCACATAGCACTCCTACTATCTTTTCATTTTCTGCTGGAAGTATTTCATCATGTTCTTTTGAAAGATATTTGTAAACTCTTCCCATTTCAAATAGCCGTATTGGTTTCCCGCGAGAATTCTTGATGTTTTGAGATAATGTTCTCAAGACACTTGGTATTAAGCTTGTCCTCATAAACTGCATTTCGGAATTCATTGGGTTGGTCGTTTTTACAATATTATTTTCATTAAGTGAAGGTTCTATTAATTTCAATGCCTCTAAGTCTGTCAGTGGATATGAGATGATTTCGGTCATACCCAATGAAGCCATTAATTCTTTCAAAACAAATTTCGGCGGATTCAAATCAGGATTGAATTCCGGTATTGAAGTTGTAAGCATCACGGGAGGTATTTTTTCGTAACCGATTATTCTAGCTATTTCTTCAATCAAATCTTCTGGTATGGATACATCGGACCTCCAATAGGGAGCTGCTATATTCAATTGATAGTCATCCCCATTATTTGGGCCACCTTCTAATTCTACTACTTCAAAACCCAATATGCTCAAAGTGGACATAACATCATTCTTATCGAAT
Source organism: uncultured Dehalococcoidia bacterium (assembly GCA_964414905.1). GTDB lineage: Bacteria > Chloroflexota > Dehalococcoidia > Lucifugimonadales > OSU-TB39 > OSU-TB39. The sequence continues at coordinate 1,486 of CAYPYC010000203.1, read as the reverse complement.
TTAATTCCAAGAACATTAGCTATTTTTTCACTTGATAAAAGAATTTTTTTTCTCGTCTCTTTTTTAGGGTATATGTCTATAATTCCCTTCCTAGCAGTCCCCCCTGCAACTTCCAGAATTAATTTAGTTGCTCTTTGTATTGCTACTGGAATTATATCTATACTAGGAGACCTTTCAAATCGATATGAAGCATCTGTAGCAACGCCTAAATCATTGACTGTGTCACGAACATTAACTGAATTGAAATTCGCTGCTTCAATCAATATAGATGTTGTTCCTTCAGAAACAGAACTCTGTTTCCCGCCAATAATTCCAGCAAGTGCTACCGGATTCTTAGCATCAGAAATCGTTAACATTGTCGAGGATAATGTTAAATTTTCGTCATTTAAAGCATCAATCTTTTCATCATCTTCTGCTCTTCTTATATTAATTTTAGATTCGGTTAATTTATCAAAGTCAAAAGCATGTAAAGGCTGTCCAAGCTCCAGCATAACAAAATTGGTTACATCAACAATATTATTAATAGAATTGTGGCCAGCTTTTAATAATGATTCCACCAGCCATTTTGGTGAACTGCTCACCTTCACTCCTTCTATAATGGTAGCTGCATACCTTTTGCATAAATCTGTATCGTGAATTTCAATATCAACTTTGTGCTTGGCTTCAATTTCGCCCTGTTGATAGTTTATTTGCGGTTCTTTAATTGTTGAACTGGTAATCGCTGCTATTTCCCGTGC
>CAYPYC010000203.1:0-739 GCA_964414905.1 uncultured Dehalococcoidia bacterium | reverse complement strand
GTGCTATACCTAGTATGGACAAACAGTCTGGCCTGTTTGGTGTAACCTCGATATCAAGAATTACATCTCCTAAATAATCTTTCAGGTTCCCGCCTAATGGAGCGTCGTTAGGTAATACCAAAATCCCTTCGTGATTTAATCCAATACCCAATTCTAATTCGGAACAAATCATTCCTTCAGAGACAATTCCACGTATTTTAGCAGGCTTTAACTCTCTATATGTTCCAGATTTAACGTCAAATAAATTAGCTCCTATCTCCGCAAATGCAATTTTTTGACCGACTTCCAGGTTGTCAGCACCACACACCACAGCATTGGTACCCTGACCACCAATTGTTACAGTAGCTAATTTCAATCTGTCGGCATTGGGATGTTGAGCAATTTCTTCAACGCCTCCTATAACTAAATTGTTTTCCCATTTATCTCCTATCAGATTAACAGAGCTTACTTCTATACCAACCATTGTTAATTCATGAGCTAAATCTTTGGGAGCCATGGATATATCAACGTATTTATTTAACCAAGAAAGTGGAGCTTTCATATATTTAACACATATTATTTAGTAATTTATTTCTCATTAATTGAACCCAGCCTTTATTTACACAAATTGGCCAAGAAATCGCAGATCATTAGAATAAAAATGTCTAATAGCATCAATACCGTCTATCAACATTGCTATCCGCTCGGGGCCCATACCAAATGCAAACCCAGTATAAATATCAGTATCATAGCCTACGCT
>CAYPYC010000202.1:0-2769 GCA_964414905.1 uncultured Dehalococcoidia bacterium | reverse complement strand
TTTGTATCCGCATTTTTGACAAATTATATCTGCCATATTAAGTTAGTTGCCCTTTAAAGTGATATTTATTTTCAGCATTGCTTTATTTCAATTAGGTTAAATTAGACCAATATGTGGGATTATACTATAAAAAAACATTGAGGATTTAAGGTGTATTTATATTTGCCAAAGGTATTAAATAATTTTCTCAGTTCTCAAAAATTTAAAAAAGCACCAAGTTGAAAAAGCAGTCATTAAATGCCAAATTGCATGGGGTTGGATTAACGAATCAGGATTGCAAAAAGCAGTATTTGGATATCCCTGTAGCCAAATAGCAAAAGCTAAAAGATAACAGATCATACCTGCAGAAAACCAAGGCACGTAAGTTCTTTGATGCTGAGGTGGATTTGAAGATAGGATAGCAGGTGCCCAAAACAATATAACCCACCAGAACTTATCGATATTCGAAAATATTTCTGCCGGCATAATCCCAAATATAGCTGCTACAACAAAACCTAGAAACCCTGATAGCCATCTAAATCTCGGGGACCAAAATCTAAATAGTGATTCAGAAATAATCCATAGTCCTATAGAAAGACCAAATAAATCAAGATTAACACCTAATTTTGAACCAAAAAGCCATCTTGATATGGCATAACTCAAAACGATCGCTGTGTAGATTACAAAAAATTTTCTTTTGGGCCACCTTCCCATTTTACCAATATTGATTAACCATGGGAGGATTATGTACATAATCATACTTAGATTATCTGCCCATCCCCCCCAACCTGTGTTGGTTCCATGCATAAGCATTGACCCAGGTCCCAAATAGATAACTGTGCCGGCATAGAGCATTGATATTGGAGTCAGTCCATGGAATTGATTTTTTTTGCACGAATCGTGAGGGTCGCGAGATAGAACCCAAAGCATTAATAAACCAGTAAACATGAAACCTAAATTGCTCAGAGCATTTGTAGGTTCTCTAAATATACTGCTGCTAACACGTTCGCACCATCTTGAAACTTCCCCGATCGAATCTTGAGATTGTGCTAAATTGATTATGTCTAAAAGACTCAAAACAACATATATGACAATAAAGGAGATACAGGCACCAACAGAAATAGGGAAAACCTTGTTTCTCCAAGACGATGTATAATGCTCGTCGGATTCTGAAGTTAGATTATTTTGAGGTTCCATTTAATAATGAGGAGGCTTTTCGGATTGTGCATTACAACTAGAACATAATTTGCCATAAAGGGAATCAAGTTTTCCGCAACTGGTGCAAGTCTGTAGGTCATAACCTAAATTGCGGTTAATATAGGAAGAGTTTGGCTTCGTTTTATTAACGATGGGGCTTTGGCAGTTGGAACAAGTTTTTGCAGATGATCTATTAATCGCCTTGCATTTATAACAAACTCTTTTCTCCATATTAAACCTTTTTAATAAAGATGTTCGGTTAGCTTTCTCAATTTGGACACTGAGATTTTACCTAACCAGGGTTCACATCTTTTACTGGTTAAGATTGTTCCTAAACCAACCGAACAATTTATAGTATACATTAGGAAAAGGTGGTGTCAGAGGTTATTTTCAAAATTCGATCAGCCTGAGTAATTTAAAGATAATTAAAGAGGAAATAAAATATTAGTGTAATGTTGGATGATATCCCAATAATTATTAATTTCACTATTTCGATAGGTTTGGGAGACGAATCAGTGAATATGTTAATTTTCTCATCTATGTTCATAGAACAAGATGCACAGAACTTTGATGAATAGAGATTTGATTCAAATTCACAATGGGGAAATTTTGTTACCATTTTTATACCTTGGTAAGACTAACGATTTCTATCATTAAGAATTGTAGCTTCTTATGGATAACGGCTAGTTATTTCGGCTACACTGTATTGTAAAATCATAATCGTAAAAATGAATTAGATTTTATTGATTAATACAATAGAGAGGTTAAGTTGGGTACCGTACATTCTTTGCAAATTTGTGAATCACATCGAAGTCCAATGAAAAAAATAGAAGAAGCAGTTTTGATTACCGATGTAGGGATTGAGGGTGACATCCATGCTACAAGTCAAATTAGACCTTCCCCTATACCTGATGATTTTGTGTCTACATATAGGAGAAAAGAAAGGCAAATATTGTTGATGGATTTGGAGACATTGCAAAAATTTAATTTGGAGACGGGGATAATAAAAGAGAATATAACAACTGAAGGAATCGATATTAATCAACTACAATCAGGTCAAAAGATTATTATTGGAGATACGGCAATTTTAAGTGTTACCGGACCTTGTACTCCATGTTCCAGAATGGATGAGATTCGTTCTGGTCTGATGGATGATATTGAAGGAGAGCGAGGCACTCTTGCTTTTGTTGAAATAGGTGGCACCATACGAACAGGAGATAATATTAACATAGGTTAGTATTTGGTTGGAAAGCGCAGCTTAAGGTTCATATAGGAGAATTGGTATGATTAATATTTTCAAGATGTTCGTTTGTGCTCTAGGATTTTTTGCAATTGTATCGTGTTTTAACTCTAATACACCTGTAAAAGAAGATGCTGAACAAATACAATCATTGCCGGAAAGCTCGAATCAAATGACATCGGTAAGAGATGAAAATTTTGTACGGAACAACACGGTTTCAAGTGGGGTTAATGTAAGTAATTCCGGTATATGGGTGTCAGGTCAAGCGTCAATTGAAATTAAGCCTGATATAGCAATATTGAAGGTTGGGGTTGAGACTGAAGGATTGAATACTAAAGAAGCATTAAATAATA
>CAYPYC010000201.1:0-2789 GCA_964414905.1 uncultured Dehalococcoidia bacterium | reverse complement strand
AGCTGAAGATACATTATCTTATGTAAAAAGAGAAATGCTTGACATAAACGGATCATTCTACTCAAGTCAAGATGCCGACAGTGAAGGAATAGAGGGCAAATTTTTCGTATGGGATTGTGAAGAAATAATTGAGGAACTAGGAGAAAAAGAAGGCCAAATATTCAATAAAATATATGGAGTTACTGAAAAAGGCAACTTTGAAGGAAAATCTATATTAACCAAATCTAATTCCTATCAATCTATTTCATTTGAAGATAACCCTCAATTCGACAAAAACATAAATTTGAGCAAAGAAAAATTGTTGGCAGTAAGAAATACCAGAATACCACCAGAAACCGATAAAAAAATTATAACTTCATGGAATGCATTGATGATGAAATCATTTTCAGAAGCTGCAATAGTTACCCAAAATTCAGAATATCTAAAAATTGCCCAATTGAACGCAGCATTTTTAACCGACAAACTATATAAATCGTCTATTTTATATAGGACTTATCAAAATGGTGAACCTAAAATCACAGGGTTTTTAGAAGACTACTCTTTTTTAATTGACGCCCTACTTAAAATGCACGAAGCCAGTTTCGAATCGAAATGGCTCGAAATAGCTGTCGGTCTTTGCTACGAAATGGTCGATTTATTCTGGGATGATCGTGCAGGTATTTTATACGACACCTCAAACACACATGAAAACCTAGTTATACGTCCATCTGAATGGACAGATAATGCGATACCTGCAGGTGCTTCTTTAGCAGTTGAAGTATTACTTAAATTTTCTATAATTTTAGATGAGCAACTGTTTAAAGATATTGCAACCAAAATTTTGGCTTCGATGGTCAAACTGGTAGAACAATTTCCATCGGCATCAGGACAATGGTTAAATGCAATAGATTTTTACACTTCAAATCATCCGGAAATAACCATCGTAGGGAGTAAAAGTAATAAGGATACTCAAAACTTATTAAATCAAGTGTATAAAACGTATATTCCCAATAAAATTCTTATCGGTTTGAATAAGGAACAGAACAGTATTTCAAATTTAGCTTTTACCAAATACAAACAAGCAATTGCGAACCAACCAACTGCTTATTTATGTCAAAATTATGAATGTGATTTACCTACAAATGACCCTGAAATACTATCTAAACAATTACTGGATATCAAATGAAAATAGGAATTGTAGGAGCAGGAGCAACGGGCCTTGCTACTGCTTATTACCTCAATAAAAAAAATCATGAAATAACCATATTCGAACAAGCCCCATTTGTGGGAGGCCAAGCATCTACTTTTGAGACAATCGCCGGAAAACTTGAACGTGGGTATCATCATTTATTTACAAGTGACACATTTATACTCAATTTAATTGAAGATATAGGTTTATCCAATCAAATGGCTTGGAATAATTCTAAGGTAGGTAATTTTGCTGATGGTTCAATTTATAATTTTGCTACTCCTATAGACCTATTGAAATATAAACCTATGCCAATTATTGACAGACTAAGAGTCGGTTTAATAACTCTTTATTTGCAAAGGCTTAAAGATTGGAAACACTTGGAAAACATAACTGCTGTCGATTGGCTTTCTTCCAAAGTTGGTAAAAAAGCATATGATGCATTTTGGAAGCCTATGCTTATAGGTAAATTTGGATCTGAATATTTTGACACCATTAGCATGGCTTGGATATGGGGTAAATTTCATACAAGATTTGCATCGCGGAAAAATACATTCTCAAAAGAACAACTGGGATATCCAATTTGTACCTTTGGAGAGATCTTTGAAATTCTCACAAAAATGCTTGAAGAATCTGGGAATAAAATAAATTTATCCAAAACGGTAAGACAAATTTCTATTGAAAACGATAAGGTCACTGGATTATTTTACGAAAATACACCGCCTCAATGGACTTCTCCTTCCAAAATAAATGATGAATCTTTTTTTGAAGAGAAAATATCCAGTAAATCAAAGAAAAATGATTGGATACACGAAGACTTTGATAAAATTATTGTCACTGCCCCATCAAATATTTTTTCTAGATTACTTCCAATAGAATATGATAAATATGCTGCTGATTTAAATAAGATTAACTACCTATCCGCGGTAGTACAAATACTTGTACTAAATAAGAAATTTTCTGATATTTATTGGATGAATATTACTGACGAATCAATTCCGTTTGTAGGCTTAATAGAACAAACAAATTTGTTGCCCCCAAAGTATTATAAAAACAAACATGTGCTATATCTTGCTAATTATCTTAGTAAAGACAACCCTATGTATAGTATGGATAGTAAAGAATTGTTAGATTTATATATTCCCCATCTACAAAAAATAAATCCTTTTTTCAACGAAACATGGATAGAAGAAGCTTACTATCAAAAAATTGAAGGCGCGCAACCTATAATAACAATTGATTATTCAAAAATAATACCTGAACATTCTACCCCTATTGAAGGCCTGCTTTTAGCGAATACAAGTCAAATATATCCTGAAGATAGAGGAACAAATTTTAGTGTTGCTCTCGCAAAAATAATTGATTCGATTATTGACTGAATCTTCATTTTCTATTTTAATTCATCAAATATTTCTGTTTTTTAGCCCTTATATTCCTCATAAAGCGTAGGTATGTAATATGACCATATTTGAAACCTCTATATTTATTTGACTATCTTTACCTTGACATACTATTAAATTATTCATATATTTGTAGTGCGTTCATTTCACGAACGCATTGTTTTCGATAGAGATATATCGTTAAATAGGTGAATGATTTTGTTGAAGCAACTGCTCCAAAA
>CAYPYC010000200.1:0-2814 GCA_964414905.1 uncultured Dehalococcoidia bacterium | reverse complement strand
CAAGCTGGAAATCCGTTCATGTAATTGCTTTCAGTCAATTGAGTGCTGAGTCCTGTGGTTACATTGATAAACCAAATTTGTCTTTGGTCGTTGTTGGTGAACGATGAATATACGATTGAACTTCCGTCAGGAGACCAACTTGGTCTTTCATCCGGACCCAGTCCGGGACTATTAATTAAGGGCTTAAATGCTTTCCCGTCTTTATTCAAGGTATAGAGTGTGGGTGTCATCTTTTCTCTGTCCAAAAAATTTGATATCAAAGTGATTCTGCGCCCATCAGGAGACCAGATGGGCCAACCTATAAACAAACCAGTGAAAACAAGGTCTTTGTTAAGCTTAAAGACAGTATTTAATTCAAATGTTTCGGGGTTTATTTGGTAAATCACATTTTCTGAAGTGAAAAGTATTTCATTCTTTATGAGTGACCACGTAGGCCATCTTGATGATTTAAGTAATTTTGTCAAATTATATTGTTCCGAACCATCAACATTCATTATCCATATACAATTCTTGCCACTTCTATTGGACACAAATGCTATTTTCTTTCCATCCGGTGACCAAGAGGGGCTGCGCTTCGATTTTGCATTAATGGGTAGTTGTTTTAGATTCTTCCCATCTTGACTCATTGAATAGATGTTCTTGTTACCATCACGGTCAGAGTAGAAGGTTATGTTTTGACCATCAGGCGACCAAGATGGATGTGAATCTAAAGAAGGATTGTTAGTAAGGTTTTTTAAGTCACTGCCATCTGGATTTATCAACCAAATATCCCAATCGCCATCTTTATCTGATACGAAAGCTATACGTGCGATATGGTCATCATAAGATTGAGTTGATTGACTCTCGGGCTTGTTAATAGAAGAACAGGAGATATAAACTAAACAGACAAATACCATAGTAATTTTAGTCAAAATATTTATGATAGAAGTTTTGGAAGTATTGATGATGAATATCACGATGTTCCTCACCATATAAAGTAATTATCTATGAATCTGATTCTTTTGTTTGAATTAAATTGTCTGGATGTTTTAGTATCGAAGATGAAGTAATTGGATCTATGTAATAAACCCAATCATTTATTCTGTTTTTAATATAGTAACTACTTCCTTGTTCTTGAATTTTCTCGAACAGAAATAAGTCAGCGGATTCACTTCCAGAATTAGGTTTAGCTATCACACTTATTATAATTGATGGGTCTGACAGATCTAAATTATTTATATCCTGGGGCTTAGGGAAATCACTGGTTACTAATTGAGAGAATTCTGATAGTAAATTATTTGTGCTATTAACGTCAGCGATACTTGGTCCACTTTCTTCTATTATTATCCATTGGTTGTTGGGTAAGATTTTTATTTGGAATTCTTTTTCTGGATATCTATATATTATAGATTCAATTTCATCTACCGGAATTTTAAGTATAGTCGGTTCAGCCCACATTTCAGGTTTTGGATTAAATCTATCTGGATACTGGCAGAATACGCCATAAACTTCATTCGTGTTAGGTTTTCTTATGTAACACATTCTGGACATTGACGTCCAAGGAGTATAAACATTTTGTTCATCAGGCATAGGAGCGTATACTTTGTCTCCTATGAAGAATTGTTCGACTAATGTGCCATCATTATAAAATTCCACTGATGTTGAATTTGATTCTGTGACACCCATTAAAGAATGGTTTGATTCATTATTAGATATTAGCCTTGAGGTAGGGAAATTAGATACGACCTCCCACATTTCTTCGAATCCATCAAATACTACTGGATAATTACCCACTCTCCAGTCAAGTCCCCCTTTTGTTATAGTAGTTTGATTAACAGTATCTTTGATGATTATTTTGTCTACTGTCTCGCGGTTAAGAGGATTTAAATTCCCCATGATAATGACACTCTCATTTTCTGTGAAACCAACTCTGGACAAAGTTGCTATGATAGCGATCATGGCTATAGTTGAGATTAAATATATTGACTGCCTAAGATTCATTAGAGTATGACCTCCTATTCATACTTTTACGGTAGATATATCTCCATATGCCAAGTGCGATTAGTATTAGTGGTAGGCCTGCGATATTGATATATTGAACTAGATTCCGGTGGTTGTCTGAAGTAAATGTTAATTGTCTAACCGATTTACCTTTGCCACGTATCGAAATCAGTGCGTTTTCTTGTGTTAACCAATCTATCCAATTGGCTCCTAATTCAGTGTGGCCTCTGTATCCGTTAGTTGTGACCATATATTCACCTAGCCAGTCTGAATCAGTAGCGACTATAATGCGGAAAGGTTTTTGAGATTCTTTAACACATTTTGGTTCGAGTGGTGGACATCGTTTACCAGTCAGGGCCACTGCTATTAATTTTGATTCTGATAATGCATCTCCTATTGAATCATCGAAATTTTGTTGTGGAAATAAATCGGTATAAATTGTCCCGCTAACTGAATTTTTAGTGGTTATTATTAAATTTGTAAATTCAGGTGAATATATTTTGTCCGAAGTGGGGATTAATTCTAGAGAACTAGCCCACGGAAGGACCACTGTCTCTACTCCCCCGGATATCTTTGTGTTATCAGTATTGGCTCTTACCCAAAATGGATATTGTAGCGCTACCGGTGCTCCATCTCTGGAAGCAAATTGTACTTTTGCATTTGATGTAGGGTCATAGACAATATCATAATTTATTTTGATGCCGTATTCTCTCAGATATTGTTCTAGAGTTGAATTTTCCCCTATAACTTCAAGAGTTTGTTGACTGATTTGGATAGGGTCTACCATTATGAGAGCTTTGCCTCCTGATGATAGGAATTCACTAATTGTATCTT
>CAYPYC010000199.1:0-2869 GCA_964414905.1 uncultured Dehalococcoidia bacterium | reverse complement strand
GAGAATATGGGTGCACAATTGCTTAAAGAAGCTGCTAGTAAGACCAATGATGTTGCTGGTGATGGTACAACCACTGCTACAATTTTAGCTCAGGCTATCATACATGAAGGATTTAAGAACATTGCTGCTGGAGCAAATCCTATGGCTATCAAAAGAGGGATAGATCAAGGAGTCGAAGCTCTTCGAGCAGCTGTGAGTAGTATGTCTACCCCAGTCAGCGGTAGAGAAGATATAGCAAAAGTTGCTAGTTTGTCTGCTCATGATGATGAGATGGGCTCATTAATATCTGAAGTAATGGAAAAAGTTGGAAAAGATGGAGTTATAACTGTTGAAGAATCAAAAGGTATAAGCTACGAGCAAGAATTTGTTGAAGGTATGCAAATTGATCGTGGTTATATATCCCCATACTTTGCTACAAATCAAGAAAGAATGGAATCTGAAATAGATAACCCTTATATATTGATAACTGATAAAAAGATATCAGCTGTATCAGATTTTCTTCCTGCTTTGGAAAAAATACTGCAGATTGGCAAAAATGTAGTGATTATTGCTGAAGATATTGAAGGTGAAGCCCTTGCTACGTTAGTTGTAAACAAATTAAGAGGCACACTAAATATCCTTGCTGTAAAAGCTCCAGGATTTGGTGATAGAAGAAAAGAAATGCTTGAAGACATTGCTGTTTTGACTGGCGGAGTAGTCATTAGTGAAGAAGTTGGTCGCAAATTAGATTCAGTTACCGTTGATGACCTTGGTAGGACACGAAGAGTAGTTGCAACTAAAGATGACACAACATTTGTTGATGGCGAAGGCGAAGATGGTGCAATTCAGGGTAGAATTAACCAGATTAAATCTCAAATTGAAGAAACAACCTCTGATTATGATAGAGAAAAACTTCAAGAGCGTTTGGCAAAATTGTCTGGCGGAGTTGCTATCATAAAAGTAGGTGCTGCTACCGAAGTAGAATTGAAAGAAAAAAAGCAAAGGATCGAAGATGCTTTGTCAGCTACAAGGGCAGCAGTAGAAGAAGGAATAGTTCCTGGAGGTGGATTAGCTTTATTAAGAGCAAGTGCTGCTTTAGATAAAGTTAAACTTTCTGGGGATGAACAAACTGCTATAACGATACTTAAAGATGCTTTATCTGCTCCTTTGAAGCTTATTGCTGAAAATACAGGAGTTGCTGGAGAAGTTGTTCTTTCTAAGACATTAGAAGGAACAGGTAATCACGGTTATGATGCAGAAACTGGTGAATATGGTGATCTTATTGAACTAGGAATCATGGATCCAGCTAAAGTAACACGTTCTGCAATTGAAAATTCTGCTAGTGTGGCCGGAATGGTATTAACTACAGAAGCTTTGATAACAGACGTTAAGGAAGATTTACCGGCTATGCCAGCTGGTGGTCCTCCTCCTCCAATGGATTACTAAGAGGAATTACGAAAAAGGGGTCCATTATAGGGCCCCTTTTTTTATAGTATTGAATATTTCTTATTTATGAAATTAATGCTAAGCTTTTCAATCAACGTAATAAATGTTAATGTTGGCAAAAATTCTTAAGGATTTGAACTCTAGCTATGGTGTTAACCGATAGACAGCAATCTATATTAAATTGCATAGTTATAGACCATATCAAGACAGCTAATCCTATTGCTTCAGAGTCTATTGCAAATCGACATGATTTAGGTATTAGTCCGGCAACAATAAGAAATGATGTCGCCAAGTTAGAAGACGCTGGTTATATAACCCGGCCCCATTTGTCAGCAGGTAGTGTTCCTTTAGATTCTGGTTATCGCTCATATGTGGAACATTTTTTTAGCACTTCGGATAACAAATCCAACAGGTTTTCTGAATTCGCATCAAATTTTCGACGAAAGATGAGTGATTCTGATAAAGATTTAGATTCACGTACCCAAATTGCGGCAAGTATGATTTCCAGAATTTTAGGTACACTTGCTTTAGTTACATTTCCAAAGTCAAATCAATCTAAAATCAAACACTTGGAATTTGTGTATTTGAATAAATCGACGGGAATGTTAATTGTTGTTTTGGATCATACGAAGATAACAAAAAGAATTATAAAATTATCTAATAATTTAACTAGGTCTGAGTTTGATTCTGCTTTTAATACAGTTAAAGACAAATGCATAGGGCTAAAGAAAAAACAGTTAATGAAACTAATTAAAAGTGACATCCCTAATTTAGAGAATTTACTTTTAAGAGAAATATTTTCTATTATGACTTATGAAGATAGAGAGTTGGGCTCTGACCATTATTTGTATGGATTGAAAAATATATTAGCGCAACCGGAATTTACTGATATAAATAAGGGATATTCAATAGTAGAAGTGGTCGAAGATGGTAGATTGGCAGAAGCTGTAGTATCAGAAAATCCAAGATTAGGAGTTTTACAGATAAGGATAGGACGTGAAAATAAAGGAGATTTTCTTTGGCCCTTAAGCGTTATTATGACCGAATATGGCATTGTGGGAGAATCTGTTGGGCTATTAGGGGTAATTGGGCCGACCCGTATGGATTATACAAAAGCTATCACTATAGTAGATGAAGCTTCAAAGGTTATGAGTCAAATGGTAGAAGAGGTTAGGTGATAATATATTCTTATCTTTTTTACAAAAATCAAATTCAGTTGGAGATTTAAATGAAATTAGTTCTTTTTAACGATTATACCCCCGGCATATTAAGAGAGGATAAAGTTATTGATATTTCGAATAAAATAGCTGGGGTTCCTGATTTTAGTCCTCAAATAATGATGAGTTACTTGATCGAAAACTTCGATCAGTATAGGAAATCACTTGAAGAAATAGGTGATGTTCCAGCAATTCCAATATCTCAAGTAAAACTCAGGCCCCCATTA
>CAYPYC010000198.1:0-2884 GCA_964414905.1 uncultured Dehalococcoidia bacterium | reverse complement strand
ACCTACAGGAACTTCATTCGCATCATATAGCAAAATATCGGCGGCCATTAATACCGGGTAATCTAGTAATCCTGTAGAAATACTATTTTTACCTTTAGATTTATCTTTATATTGAGTCATCCTTTCCAACCATCCTAAGGGAGTAATGCAATTTAAAATCCAAGCTCCCTCTGAATGACAAGTAACATGCGACTGTATGAACACTGTGCATTGCTCAGGTTCTAATCCACACGCAAATAACATTGCAGCTAACTCTCTCGTTTGCATTTTAAGCTGTTTAGGATCATTTGGTACTGTCAATGCATGTAAATCTACAATACAGAAAAAATTGTCTTTTTCTGATTGCCGCTGTACCCAACCCTTAATAGCACCTAGATAGTTGCCAAGGTGTACGTTACCTGAGGGTTGAATACCACTAAATACTCTAGAACGAATTTTGTTTCCCAATTATGTATAACCTCTATTGAAACAAACAATTATGTGAATCTAAAAACCCATTATACTTGGTAATAGGTTTTTCTATATGTAAAATGATTGTAACGAATCAATTCCTACAATGATAGAACTAGTTTATTATTAACTCACTTAACCAATAGATTTTTTTCTAAAGAATCCTGATGTTATTAAAATTATTAACAAGTAAATTTGTCTATTTGACCACGATTATAGTTTTTCAACTGACTATTTATTTGCTAAGTATGCCTAGAAATTTATCATGGGGAGCTTACGGTAATGCATCTGACGGAGGAGAGTTCATTACAGCCGTAAATTATTTGGGAGTTCCACATCCCCCTGGATACCCAACTTACATAATTTTGTTGAAAATTTTCTCTTCGATCATCCCATTCGGCAGTCTCGCACTAAAAAGCAATCTTTTTTCAGTCATAACTTCAATAGCAGCAATTTGTGTAATATTTTTGTTCACACTCAAATTATCTGAAAAAATATATCCTGACTTTTCACGCTCAGTGAAATTAATAATTTGTTCAATTGGCAGTTTTGTTATTGGAGCCAGCCCTTTATTTTGGTCACAATCAATCATCACAGAAGTATATAGTCTTAATGCGTTATTTGTTTCGCTAATCTTATTCATCAGTTACAAAATAATATATGCCTCCAGCACTGAATCTTACAAAATAAATTATTTATTATGGGGCCTAGTAGCAGGATTAAGCTTAGGCAACCACTTTACAATCTTAGCAATTATAGTGCCATTATTTTGCATATTCCTTTTGAAAATCACAGCCGATTTTAAAAATTATGCCTATATAGCATGTGGGACTATCATAGGACTGAGTTCATATATTTACATCCCAATCCGAGCATCTCAAAACCCTCCCATAAATTGGGGAGCAGCGGATACATTTGAAGGGTTCATCTGGCTAATTAGTGCTCAACCATATAGGGAATATGTCCTAGGCATCGATCAAAGTCTTCTTTTTTCAAGATTAATAGAATATATGCAAATTTTGTTTATTCAATTTAATCCAATAGGAGTTTTTTTATGCATAATTGGCGGTTTGGCAATATTTAGGAAAACACCAAAATTATTCTATCCCCTAACATCCTCAACAATCATTCTTAGCATCTATTCCCTATCTTATAACTCCATCGATTTTGAAGTTTTAATGCTACCTGCTTTAATGATTATATCGATTGGAATATCAATAGGTTGTTTACACATACTATATTTGCTAAGAACAACAACGTTAATTGAGCAAAAATATCTCCAGATATTTTCAATGGCAATTTTTTCGTTATCGATAATAATGATTCTTCCAGTATATTCAATTTATTCTAACTTTAAATTCCTAGATCAAACCCAAATAAATCCAGCAATTTCCTATATAGATGAAATGATAGAACATCTGCCTCCTGAATCAGTGATATTAGCGAATACGGATAAGGAGGTTTTTGCTTTATGGTACACTCAATACATATCCAACCCACAACATGGTATTAAGGTAATTGCAATACCCCTGATGCAGTATGATTGGTATCGCTCACATATCCAGCTTTTATTTCCAGACAACATTCCTGAAATTTCTGAATACAACTTATTGACTAATGTTTTAGATATTATTGAATACAATAATTCTAATAACGTGGTAGTTTATACAACAGCTTATAATGCCCATTGGGACCCACAAATCTTAGCTGAAATAATAATAAACGGCAAATTATACGAACTAATTCTAAATCCCGATTAATTTTTATAAATTTCTGGTTATTTCAATAGAGGCATTAGATAAAACACTATTCTTGATCGGCACATCAGGCTTTGATATTTTTATTTTTACAGTAATTTCTGGCCAATTACGAAGAATTGAATTTGCAACTTTTTCAGCCACACTTTCAATTAAATTCTGGCTCTTACCTTCTAAAATTTCTTTGGTTATTTTGTAAACACTGGAATAATTTATAGTATCTGTAAGATCATCTGATTTGCCTGCCATTCTTAAATCACAGAACAAGTCAATATCAACTACGAATTTCTGTCCTTTTATTTTCTCTTCTTCGTTAACCCCGTGATATCCATAAAACACCATCCCTTCCAGCTTTATAACATCTTCAACCATAGTTTCTAATCTCTCTCCTCTATAGTTTTTACCATGTCTATAACAGCCTGTGCACGCTTAACCACCGGTACATCAATAACCACACCATTTAAACCAATAGCACCTTTTCCTAATTTAACAGCTTTTTGGTATTCAGAAACAATGTATTTGGCTTGTTCAACATCCTCTGTTGATGGGATAAATCCATTATTTATTGACTTTATTTGATCTGGATGTATTGCAAATTTGCCCGTATATCCAATTGACCTTGTTGTTTCAATATCTTTTTTTAAACCTACATTATTTTTAAATTCAAAATATGGGGT
>CAYPYC010000197.1:0-2885 GCA_964414905.1 uncultured Dehalococcoidia bacterium | reverse complement strand
GGATGAGTTATTGGCAGTCGTCGACAAATATGATCATGTTTATATTGATACATCCTGGCAAATCACACCTGGATCCATTGAACTCCTTGTTGAACATGCTGGTTCAGAAAGAATATTATTCGGTTCAGGAGCCCCAATACGGTCCATCAGGCCTGCATTAAATACGGTTCTAGATACGAATATTGAAGACAAAGTTAAAAGAAAGATCTTAGGTTCCAATGCCCTCAGATTCTTAGGAAGATACACCGAAGCTAATGAAGCTGATTTAAAACCAATGGAATTGCCTCAAATAATGACACCTTCTACATCACCTATAGACGTACATAATCACTTTGGTTCTATCCCAGGGGTTTCAGCGACTGTTCGAGATATTGATGCTATTCAATTATTTGCAAAGAAGTATCATATGGAATATTCGGTGTGCTCATCATATGTGGCATATCATGAAGATATAGAGGGTGGAAATGTTGAAATGTTAGAAAACATTTCAAGGCATTCTAATCTGCTCGGTAGCCCTGTGATAAGCCCAACTCACATTGAAGCATCGATCAAATGGCTAGATATGTTTCAACAAAATGATCGACTTGCTCATGCAACATTGATGATTGACACTGTGCTTGAAAGACCTGGTTCACAACCTTATATGAAGCTTTTTTCAGAAGCAGCAGCACGAAAAATACCAATTTTCCTGAACGGACCAAATCGAGATCCAATTCGTGTAATGAGTTGGCCTAAAGGACCTGGATTCGCTCCTTTTGAAGGACGAAGCGCAGCAGCTGATGTCGCCTCTATGCTTTTAGAAGTCGGTCAGCGCCACCCAAATCTGCCAATAATATTAGGACACGGGATGGGCGAGGACGGCATTGAACTTGTTAAGAAAACTAACAATATCTATCTTGAACTATCAGGAAGCTTCCCTGAGGCAGGTGCAGTAAGAAGAGCTATCGATCGAGTGGGCGCAGATAGAATAGTATTCGGTTCCGATCTAGATGTAATTGTCCCTGCCTACGGTCTAGGGATTTACTATGAGGCAAATTTAAGTCCACAAGAAGATCAAAAGATCATGGCAAAAAACGCGAGACGAATTCTTAGAATGCCTAAAAGTTAATTTCATTTCATGATGACTCTTTAAGGGTTTGTTCAAACTCACTGGATGCTTAGCGATTTCCAATTTTGTTCAAAACAAAATCATATATATTCCCTTCCAAACCCAAAATATATAGTTCCCCATCTTCACCTTCACCAAACGAAGAAATATCGATTGTAGAATCAATGATTAAATCCACCATTATTTCACCTTCGCTATCATATTTCAGTGCCCATATTTTCCCACTACAATAATCTCCAAATATATACGCATTTCTGAGTTGTGGAAGTTTAGACCCTTTATACACAAGCCCTCCGACAACTGAACAATTTCCTTCTTTACCTGTCTCATATTCATAGACAGGTAAATCTAGATCTGATTGAATACAATCATTTTTCGGTTTATAACAATGAAACCCTTCCATGACGTTCCATCCATAATTCCCACCAGAAACTATAATATTTATTTCTTCATAACTATTTTGTCCTACATCTCCCACCCATAAATTATTATTAAGTGAATCGAAACTCATCCTCCAAGGATTGCGTAAACCATATGCCCAAATTTCATCTTTGATTTCTTCTATAGCAACAAAAGGATTATCTTCTGGTATTAAATAGGGATTCATTTTTGAAATCTTTGATAAGTCAATACGAAGTATACTTCCAAGTAAGGTATTGGTATTTTGCCCATTAGCAAGTGGATCACCACCCGAACCTCCATCGCCTAATCCAATATAAAGATAACCATCGGGACCGAAAACTAAGCTACCCCCATTATGGTTAGAATATGGTTGTGGAATTTCAAGGATTACTATTTCACTGTTAGGATTCCCTTTATCAGGATTATTCTCGTCAACCAGAAACATTGATATTATTGATCTTCTTGGGTTTGATGCAGAATAATAAACATAAAAACGACCATTTGTCGAATACTGAGGATCAAACACCAAACTAAGTAAACCCTCTTCATTCCCTTTACTTCTTACTTTTTCGGTAATATCAAGAAAAATTGTATATGAATCTACATCAGGTATATTTTCAAATACATGTAGTTTACCTTTTTGAGAAACAGCAAACATGCGATTAGTTTTATCATAAGAAGAAGTTAAATGTACAAGTCTATCGAATGACAGATTAGGAAAAGCTAATCCAATATCAATTTGACCAACCTGACTCGTATCCAAAATCGGTGTTGAATTTATTTGCGTTTCAAAATCTTTCTCAACTTCAGAACAAGCAGCTAACAAAAGCAGAATTACTGATATTCCCAGCAGTCGTTTAAGCATGATTAGATATTATACACAAATCCAGATATGACAGATGACGAGTGACACACCCAAGTGAAATTCTGTATCATATTGTTATATATAAGCACTTATTAATCTTTATTTAAGGAGTGAAATAGATGGAATTTATAAGAAGCATCGAAGGATTCCCATTTAGTTCAGCTGTGGTTCATAGTGGGAAAGTTTTGGAGACAGTAATAACAGGTACGGATAGTGACAATAAGCCCGTTCCCGGCGGGGCTGCAGCTGAGATCACAGAAATATTTCGACAGTTAGATGAAATTCTTGGCGAAGCAGGATTAAACAAAAACCATTTATGTTCGGCACGATTGTATCTACAGCATGTCAATCGAGATATTGCTGAGGTCAATAAAGTTTGGACGGAGTATTTGGGAGAGCATCCTGTAAACAGACGGGCATACGGAGTTGATCTGCAAAACGGAATGTTAGTCGAAGCTGGTTTTGTAGCTGAATTTCCAGAGTAGACAGCAGTAAATCCGTATAAATATT
>CAYPYC010000196.1:1640-2887 GCA_964414905.1 uncultured Dehalococcoidia bacterium | reverse complement strand
TCTAGTTCCTATACCTCCTCCTAATCTTTCTAAGTGGGTCCATTGCCCTTGCAATCTAGGTAGCAAGTATTCATTTTGAGCTAATTCTACTTGAAGCCTTCCTTCACTTGTTTGAGCTCTATTTGCAAATACATCTAATATTAAAGCTGTACGATCAAGAACCTTTTTACCGTTTAAAGCGCTTTCTAGGTTTCTTTGCTGAGTTGGTGTTAATTCATCATCGCAAATCAAAGTATCAAAATCTTTTATGGTGCACAGTTCTTCTAATTTACCAGAACCCAAATAAGTATGGTTAGGTTTTTTTAAATTCTGAGATATTTTAGATACAACTTCTCCGCCTACTGTGGATGTTAGATTGGCAAGTTCAAGTAGAGATTCTTTATGCGACCATAGTGGACGATGACCATTGATCTTTACTGACGCTAATATAACACGTTCTTTTTTAGGTTTAGTATGAAAGAATTTTGAATGTTTAGCCATACTATATAGTTATGAATGTCTAAATGTTCAATTTAGATATTCTTTCTAAAGCGGTTTGTATATCTTTATCTGGAAGAGTTAATGATAGTCTAATGTATCCTGCTCCATTTGCTCCATATCCAGTACCAGGAGATACTAGAACATCGCATTGTTCCAAAACCGTCTCTGAGAAACTTTCTGATGTAAAACCATTTGGAACCTTAGCCCAAATATATAAACTTGCTTTGGGGGTGTTTACCGTTAAACCCAAATTTCGCAAGGTGCTTATTACGGAATCGCGTCGTTTTTTATATATAGCATTCCGTTCATGTATTAAATTTAAAGGTTCCCGGAGTGCCTTTACTCCCATTTCTTGAATTGCTGCAGGAACACCAGAATCTAGGTTTGATTTAACAATTAACAATTTGTCGATAATTTCTTTGTTGCCAGCAGCCATACCTAATCTCCAACCTGTCATGTTGAAAGTTTTAGATAATGAATGGAATTCAGCACCTATATCCATTGCGCCTGGTGTTTCTAGAAAGCTTGGTGGTTTATACCCGTCATATGTACCTTCGGTATAGCAGGCGTCGTGTAACACCGCAATATTATATTTTTCGGCGAACTTAACGACGTGTTTGAAATAATCTAAAGTTGCGATAGCTCCAGTTGGATTATTTGGGTAGTTAAGCCAGATCACCTTAGCTTTATTTGCTATATTTGGAGGAATAGAATCGATGTCAGGCAACCACCCATTATTTTCTGTTAGTGGCATTAAATGTGATTGA
>CAYPYC010000196.1:0-1630 GCA_964414905.1 uncultured Dehalococcoidia bacterium | reverse complement strand
ACTCCAGAATCTATAAAACAGAAAGCAGCATGACCAATTCCTTCTTTCGCACCAATTAAAGAAATAATTTCATTTTCGGGGTTTACTTCAATCCCAAACCTGGATTTATACCAATCAGATACTTCTTTTCTGAAACTTAGAAGTCCTTCTGATTCGGGATATCGATGATTTTCTGGTGTTTTACTAGACGATATAAGTTCATTTATGATAACCGATGGAGTAGGAAGATCTGGATCACCTATTCCGAAACTTATTACGTTGATTCCTTGTGCCTTTTTTTCAGCAATTTTACGGCTTATTTGTACAAAAATATAAGGTGGTACCTTATTTACTCTATCGGCAAAAATATTATCCATCAAAATCCCCTACTTTTAGATATTTTTCGTTTTAGTTTGCTTAATATATTCGAATTTCGTATCTAATCTATTCCCATGTGCCTTCAAAGACTTCGGTAACAGGTCCTGTCATTATTACATCTTCATCACCCTCCCCGCTCCACTCGATATGTAGGTTACCACCTGGCAATTCAACTTCTACTTGTTTATCCAAAAGTCCTGCATTTATACCCGCACATACGATGGCACAAGCACCGGTGCCACATGCCATAGTTATACCTGAACCTCTTTCCCAAACCCTAGTCTTTACATATGATTTGTTTACAACATTCACAATTTCAAAATTAATTCTGTTTGGGAAAAAACGATGATTTTCTACAAGTGGACCGTATTTTAGTAAATCAACAGAATCAACAGGTTCAGATATAAAAGAGATAGCATGTGGATTTCCCATAGATACGCAGCTGATATTGAACTGTTTATCGTCAACTACTAACGGATAATCAACTATTTTTTGAAGGCTTGAGTCAATTTTTACTGGAATTATTTCTGGCTGAAAGATTGGGTTACCCATGTTTACTTTCGCTGCACTGATTATATTTTCTTGTATAATTGGTGTTACAGACTTAACTCCAGATTTAGTCTCAATTAATATTGGATTTTTGTCTTTTTCAACAAATCCAGTTTTGATTGCAAAAGCGGCGAAACATCTTATCCCATTGCCACACATATCACCCTCTGAACCGTCAGAGTTAAACATAACCATTTTTACGTCAGATTCACCGGATGTTAAAGCCAAAATCAACCCATCAGAGCCGACACCTCTGTTTCTATCACTTATTTCTACAGCCAATTTAGTCCAATCCTCATGTATATCTCGGCCATCTATGAAGACATAGTCGTTAGCAGCTCCATGCATTTTTGTAAAATTCATATGTAAATGTCTTCCCTAAATCAAAAGTAACAATAAAAAAGTGAAATAAAGAAAATTCTATCACATGATAATAACGCTCATGGGTTTTTTAAATAAAGGAAAAATTTCTTTGAAGATTAAATTAATGCAAATATCATTTCAGAAAAGAAATAGATGCATTTAAAGCATTAGAGTGGCCATCGCTGTCTGAATTAAACCAGTTGATACGGCAGTCGGATTTGCTAAACCAATTCATTTGTTGTTTTGAAAAACGGTTAGTGCGTCTTTGTATTGTTTTTATACAGTCGGTTATGTTTGTTCCATTTTTTATATAGCTTGCAATTTCTTTGTATCCTAAACTTGATAATGCTGGAAGGTTTAG
>CAYPYC010000195.1:0-2892 GCA_964414905.1 uncultured Dehalococcoidia bacterium | reverse complement strand
TTTTAGAGGCGCTTTTGATGTACCTAAACCTTGATCTACCCACCATTTAGTTATTTCAGACATACGCGGTATATCTACATTAAAATCGTCATCGAAAGGAGTAGGCATAGTTACTATAGCTCCCCTTATAATTTTCTTTAATTCTTCTCTATTCATACTTATCTCCAAAAAGTTAATACCCGATATGTTATTAGATATTTTCTTGTTTATCTATAGATATTCACTTGTTGCTATCATAAAACGGTTATTTTGTAGACTAATTAACTGTGTATAACCTGGAAATCAATACAAGTACTCTCCATTCGATATTGTATCCAAAAAGTATTTTCACTAAGATTCTTTTTGATATATCATCCAAAATGATTTTGATATTACCATAAAGAGGTTCTCCATGACTAAAATGACGGGTAGGAAGGCACTATTTGAGAGTCTGAAATTGCAAGGAGTCGAATATATCTTTGGCAATCCGGGCACAAGCGAATCACCAATCATGCATGAATTACAATTTCATCCTGAATTTAAATATGTTTTGGTATTTCAAGAAGGTGTCGCGATAGGGATGGCCGACGCTTACTCTCGAGCAACAGGGAAACCAGCCTTCGTAAATCTGCATATAGAAACTGGTTTAGGTAATGCAGTAAGTCTTATGCATAATGCCAGAGAAGGTGGAAGTCAGATTGTTTTATCTGCCGGAAATTTAGATATTAGAGAATATGATAGGGGAAGAACAGACCTTGTTGAAATGGTGGAACAGTTCACTAAATTTAGTGGAGAAGCTACTCACCCCGACCAAGTATTCGGCCTGATTAATCGAGCTTTTCATGAAGCTGCAACTCCACCAACAGGTCCTTCATTCGTTTCTTTTTCTGCGAATGCTTTAGACGAAGAGGGAAACTATGAATTCTTTTCTCCTTCACCAATAACATATGGAAATAGACCCAGTAACAATGCCATCACAGATGCTATACAAACTTTAAAAAATGCAAAGCATCCTGCGTTTATAGTGGGCGATCGAATATCTCAATCATCTGCTTGGAAAGAGATAGTTGAACTATCAGACTTATCTGGGGCGGCTGTTTATGCATCTTCTTATTCTGAAATGAATTTCCCAAATGACCATCCAAATTATAAAGGTGAAATTAGATTGGGATACCCAGAAGGGAAACAAATAATGCAAAAACACGACGTTGTTTTTGCAGTTGGCAAATTATCAACAGGCTATTGGATGTTTTCAAACCCGTCTCCCAGTTTTTTCCAGCCTAAAACTAAATTCGTACATATTGATGTTGATTCTTCAAACCTAGGTAGTTATTTGAAAACGGACATACCTATACTGTCAGACCCCAAAACAGCTCTTGAAGAAATAACAAACGGATTATCGGAAGTAATTGACGGTGAATATAAAGAATCTGCATCATTGAGGACAAAACAATATTCAATAGATAAATCTAAAGCCACTGAAGATTGGAAGATTAGATTATCGCAAAAATACGAAAACGATCCTATAAGCGCCGAAAGACTTATGGCGGATGCATCCTCTGTTATTCCGACCGACAGTATTATTGTAAATGACGCTGTGACATCCGGAAACGCCTTGATGAATTCTTTCCCATTCAATAAACCAGGAAGTTTATACGGAGGTAGAGGTGGGGCTCTTGGATGGGGTATGGGTGGAGCTCTTGGTATCCAACTAGCTAATCCTGATAAAAAAGTCATTGCATTTTGTGGAGATGGAAGTGCATTGATGACAATTCAAGGATTATTGACTGCGTCAAAAGAAAACATACCTATCACCTACATTGTTTGTAATAACTCACTTTACAGAGTTTTAAAGGTGAATATGAACTTTTATCGTGAAAATGTCCTTAATCTTAAAGATGACAATGAAAAATACATGGGAATGGAATTCGGCAACAGAATTGACATCCATACAATTGCAAAAGGCATGAATGTTAATTCGTGGAGAATTGATGATCCCAAGGATATTAAACCAAGACTCGTAGAAGCTATAAATTCAAACAAACCATCTCTGTTAGATGTCACAATCGACGGCACATTATAAGGAGCAAAAATGAAAACCATAGTTGAAAATAACGATAACTCTAATAAAAATGAAGGCATTCTATATCCTGCTGGAGGACCTGGTAGACACTTAAAATCAGGGTTGGCCAATAAAACACTGATGCTTGGTGCAATGATAAATGAGTACGCTAGGCCATCTTTAGCCAAAATTTATAAAGAAGCTGGGTATGACTTCTTATTCATTGATTATGAACATTTGTTTTTCGATTTTGAATCTCTTTATGACACCGTACTTGCTGCAAGAGCTTATGGTTTACCTCCAATAGCGAAAACTCCTCAATTAGAACGAGCCGAAGTAGCTAAACTTCTTGATTCTGGTGTCGTAGGAATACAATTGCCAAGAACCGAATCTAAGGAGCAAATACAAGAATTGATAAGCTATATGAAATTTCCTCCTAATGGTACAAGAGCAGCTGCTGGTAATTTAGGCAATACTGATTACAAACCTGTTTCTGACTGGAGACAATGGATGGTGGACCAAGATGAAGAAACCACAGTAGTTGTCCATATAGAAACCAAATTAGGTTACGAAAATGCCGAAGAGATAATAAGTACACCTGAAGTTGACATGGTTTATGTAGGTCCAGGAGATTTTTCTATAGAAATGGGTCAACCTTTTGACTGGGCTCATCCGGATGTCACAACTCCTATGAAGGAGATTTTAGAAATATGTAATAAATATGATGTAGCTTTTGGCACAACCCCCGCTAATCATACTATCGCTAAAGAATTGGTAAATAAAGGAATGAGGTTTGTCGAAGATGGAGGCGAATTAGGGTTCATAACAAAAGGAGCACAGGAGAAAGTAAA
>CAYPYC010000194.1:0-2916 GCA_964414905.1 uncultured Dehalococcoidia bacterium | reverse complement strand
GATATCGAATACCTTTGGACGCAAATGTATAGAAGAATTCGGTCTTATGGTAGAAAAGGTGTCGCTTTGTGTGCAATATCTGCTATTGATATAGGCTTATGGGACCTAAAGGCAAAAATATTGAAGTTGCCATTATATAAATTGTTAGGACCATATACTGACAAAATACCTGTATATGGTAGCGGAGGCTGGACTAATTTAAGTGAATCAGATTTAGTTAAATCCATGCTTAGCTACCAAGAGATGGGATTCACAAGAATAAAGATGAAAGTTGGTAAAGATTACGGTAAATCTGAAAGAGAAGATATTTCAAGAGTCCAGTCTGTAAGAAAAGCTATCGGCAATGACGTTGCTTTATACATTGACGCTAATACTGCGTATTATGTTAAGCAAGCAATATATATGGCTAAGGAATTTGAACAAATGCAGGTTGGATGGTTTGAGGAACCAACAATACCTGATGACATATCAGGGTTAGCTGAAATACGTTCTAAAATCAATATTCCTGTAGCTACAGGTGAACTCGAATATACAAAATTTGGATTCAAACAATTATTGCAAAATCAAGCCGCAGATATTATCCAACCAAATGTAGGACGTGTGGGAGGAATCACTGAATGGCTAAAGATCGCTAATTTAGCCCAAGCCTTTAATGTACAAATAGCCCCCCATGCATGTTTATTGATACATCTACACCTAGCTTGTAGCCAGCCCAATATTAAAGCCATTGAGTCGGTAGATACGGAACATGAATTAGACAAAGTACTATATATAGAAATTCCGCAACCTAAAAATGGCAGCATTACCCCTTTCCCTGACAAACATGGACTTGGGTTAGAATTAAATCCTTATTCACTACAAAAGTGGAGCATTTGAAATTAATATATCCAATGTTTTTGAGACTTAAACAAGGAATAATTTATGATTGAAACTAATTCATTGGTGAGTACTGATTGGGTAGAAAACCATTTGGAAGACGATGATATAGCTATTGTTGAAGTTAATTCACACCCAGAACAATCATATTTAAAAGGTCATATACCTTCCTCAATACTTTGGAACCTACACAAAGATCTGGAAGATCAAATAAAAAGGGATATACCTTCTGGTACCGATATGGAAAAACTGTTAGGTAATTCTGGCATAACTAATGAAACCACTATAATTCTTTACGGTGATGGAAACAATCGCTCTGCAACCTGGGCATTTTGGTTATTAAGATTCTATAGACATACGAAAATTAAATTAATAGATGGAGGGAGGGTTAAATGGCTTATTGAAGGAAAACCAGTTACATCTGAAATCCCTAAACCAAAACCTGCAAATTACCAAATTAAACCTCCTGACAAAGCAATTAGGGCTACTTTGTCATACATTATAAAAAATCTAAACAGAAACGATTTAAGAATAATTGATACAAGAACAATTGAAGAATATTTAGGTGAAATGGCATCTTCACCAGGCACCCCTCAAACTGGAATTTCCAAAAATGGCAGAATTCCTAATTCGGTTAATATTCAATGGACAGATTGCATCAATCCAGATGGTACAGTAAAGTCACCTCAAATCTTATCTGACATGTTCAGTACTAATAATGCACTCCCAGAAAATGAAGTTGTTGCTTATTGCAGATTAGGGGTTAGGGCATCTTATACATGGTTCGTCTTATCTGAAATCCTAAATTATCAAAACGTAAAAAACTATGATGGTTCTTGGACAGAATGGGGGAATTCGATTGGTGTTCCAATTGAAATAGGTCCTCCAATCAAATAAACTCATTTAACGCTAGTTTTATTCAGACTGGATATAATTCCAAAATTTTTTATTTGGCTTACATAGTAAATTGACAGATTCAATACATCCTATTTATACCAACAATAATTACCTAAACAGTTTATCCCAATCAGGAATAAACTACTCAGTTATTGCGACAAAATCAGATATTGAGAAAATCGATACTGATAACCTTCCGCAAATATATTTGATTGATTGTAATAACTTAGATTTAACCCAAATCCAATCCGCATTAGAGCAATGCCATATAACAAAAACACCAACTCTTTTACTCATTTGGGGATTTGAGTCAAATTTAAACCACATGAATTATGACGATTTTGTAATGATGCCTTCAAATAATTTCGAATTGTTAATACGAGTAAAAAAACTTATTTCAAAATCCAAAGCTATTTCAGACCCAAATTTAATCAACGTTCGTGGATTAACTATAAACAAATCAACTTATGAAGTAACAGTCTATAATCAAAGAATCCCACTACGATTTAAAGAATATGAAATGTTACTATTGATGGCTACAAACGTGGGAAAGGTTTATTCCAGAGAGGATTTGCTAAGTCAAATTTGGGGATATGATTATTTTGGAGGAATCAGAACTGTGGATGTTCATATACGACGATTAAGAAGCAAAATTGAAGATGGTGAAAATATATTCATTGAAACAGTTTGGAATGTTGGATATAGATTTAAAAGTTGAAATTTGATATGAATATTAAGGAATCGCACTTAACAAAAGACCAACATTTGCATGTCTATAAACTCATGATTTCATGCCGCGCAATTGACAAAAGAGTTTGGATGTTAAACCGCCAAGGCAAAGCTGCAATAGTAGCATCTGCTCAAGGTCATGAATCAGCTCAAATTGCTAGTGCATTTGCATTAGAAATCGGAAAAGATGTTTTTTTTACCTACTATAGAGATTTAGGAGTACTAATAAGCCTCGGTTTGTCCTTTATAGATATATTACAGGGATTTACTGCCAAATCAGGTGAACCCATGAGTGGCTCACGTCAATTTCCTACACATGGAGCAATTCCTGATAAAAAATTGATAAACCTTTCAAATGTCGTAGGAACTCAAATACCTCAAGCAGTTGGTGCTGCTTTGTCAGCAAAAATCAAA
>CAYPYC010000193.1:0-2931 GCA_964414905.1 uncultured Dehalococcoidia bacterium | reverse complement strand
CAAAGATAAAATCCATTTTTTCATGAATAAAAATAACTTATCAAAAACTGTTACACCTATGTCCTGTCAAGATCTCTTATCTAGCCTAGCAGGTATTGAACCACCTAAAAAAGCTCCCTATGAAGACCTTGCGAGAATAATAGACGGAAATTATATACCACCGAATAATTGTTCTGCCTTAGATGAGAATAAATCAAACGTATCTACCCCATCTGAAATGGTAGAACTCATGAGTTTATTGACAACTGGGAATATTCTATCCGAATCTTCGACTAATGCAGTTTTATCAATTTTGAAAAGTCAAAAACTAAAATCTATAATCCCTCACTACATACCTAAAGACATACAAATAGCTAACAAAACTGGTGGAGTGTATAGCGTGCGGTGTGATGTAGGAACTGTATGGGGCTCTGAGGGTCCCTACGCAATTGCAATAATGGCAAAAAACATTATTGGCGAACCAGATATAGACAACAAGCTAGCAGAAATATCATTATCAATATATGAATATATGACTTCTTGATTCAGTTGCTGTAAAATTAATTTCTATACCGATAACACGATTTATTCTTCACTCACGGCTTATCAAGCATAGCTGCACAAAGAGAGGTTGGAAGTTGAAAATAATCACCAAGGCTGGAGTAATAGCAGCACTTACAGGACTTACTATATTAATAGCAATAGCACTGTATTATGCTTTTATAGGATTATTTTTTTCTGAAGATGTTCATTTGATTTATAAAATCGCAATATCGCTTGTTGTGCTTGGCGTGATCGCAATGTTCGTAGGAATCATCCGAGAAAATATTAAAAGCAAGTCTGACAGTAAATTAAACGAGGTAGAAAATTGAAAATAGTTACAACACCCACCATTGAAGGTTACAAAGTAACGAAGGTTATAGGGGTTGTCAGTGGTAGTACGGTTAGAGCAAAGAACGTCGGGAGAGATATAATTGCAGCTTTCAAAAATCTGGTAGGCGGAGAAATAACCGAATATACCCAACTGCTTGGGCAATCCAGGGAAGAAGCATTGTCTCGTATGATTTCAAAAGCAGAAAATATGGATGCGAACGCTGTTATCAATCTACGATTTATGACTTCTATGGTATCTCAAGCAGCCAGTGAGATTCTTGCATATGGTACGGCCGTAGTGGTTGAGGAAGAATAATTCGAATCAAAGACTATCGAATTTAACATTAAATACAACTAACAAATTTCACATGTTTAACTTAATAAATCAAAATTCTTTGGTGATAGTATCCGTACTCTTATCAATAATTATTAGTTTGCTTATAGGAAAACAGCTCGGATACAAATGGGCAGTAACTAGTACAGTAATATCATTAATATTCATTGCTGGATTACTTTTTTTAACTTCTACAAAAAGCAACAAAATTGTAACCATTGATGAGTTCAATTTAGTTTTAGCAAAAAACAGTCCGATATTGATATATGTTTATTCAGATTGGTGACTAGCCTGCACTGCCGCGAAACCTGCCGTGAGCAGGCTTGAAACCAACCTATCTGATGTATGCAAAGTTTTACGTATTGACGTTAGTTCAGATGTTGGGAAACACATATGGGACAAATACAAAGTACGTTCTGTGCCTACTTTTATATTAATAAGCAACCAAATACCCACATGGCGAACCGAAGGTGTTATTCCAAATTCGAACAACATTCAGAAACAAATTTCCAAAGACACATAAATTAATTAGTACAATTATTCGTACGATAACCCAGCCTCGGATATACCATGTGCAACAACTTGTTCATCTTCAACAGGTGTTCCTCCACTTGCACCCACAGCACCAAGCAATTCACCTTCCTGATAAACAGGCAAAGCACCCTGCCCCATTATAAACATTCCATTTTCAGCAACGGTAAATGCTTGAAAAATCGGAGAGCCAGCACGGCTTTCAAGTTCCTTTGTTGACAGCCCAAAACAAGCAGCTGCAACAGCTTTACCTTTAGAAATAGTTGGTGTTCTCCATGAAGCCCCATCAGAACGGATCATAGCAATTAAATCACCTCTGTCGTCCGTAACCGTAACACTCATTTTCACATCAAGCTCAGCTATTTTCGATTTCGCAAAAGATATTATTTTTTCTGCCTGTTCTAAGGTTATTTTCAATTTAAACTCCTTCAATTTTAACGAACTTTATTTGATTGGATATTGCGCAGCATCTTTCAGTTTCTAATTTGAAACCATATAAGTCAACGGCGATTCAATACGAATGAACCATCGTAATTTTGTTAAAACAAGTTCCGTGTTGACTTCAATTCATCCCAAACACATCATTCTGATTCACATAGACACAAAGCTATATGCCATATTAGAATAAATTCAACAAACTTTACGAGGCTTCCAAATGAAATTAAATGTAGGTGAAACCGCCCCAGATTTTTCTTTACCTGGTTCAAGTGGGCAAACAATTAACTTAAATTCCCTAAAGGGGCAAAAGGTGGTCATATTCTTCTATCCAAAAGATGACACTCCAGGATGTACTATCGAAGCATGTGAGTTCCGAGATAGGTCAGACGAAATCATTGCTAAAAACACCAACATTTTAGGAATCAGCCCAGACAATTTGGAATCTCATGATAAATTTATTAACAAATTCGACCTTAACTTTGAACTTTTAGCTGATGAAGATAATTTGGTGGCTACAAATTATGGCGCATGGGGTGAAAAAAATATGTACGGTAAAGTGACTATTGGAATGAAAAGAATGACTTTTCTTGTAGATGAAAAAGGTAATATTGAAAAAATATGGGGCAAAGTAAAACCAGAAGGTCACGCACAACAGATAATTGATGCAATAAGCTAAATTCTAACTTTCTACAGCAAATACATCTATCTCAAAATCCAACTCTTCGCTCGCTAAAGACTCAACTACCAAACCTGTAGATGCTGGATAAACACCTTCT
>CAYPYC010000192.1:0-2943 GCA_964414905.1 uncultured Dehalococcoidia bacterium | reverse complement strand
ACTGTCGATATGGCGAGCTAAACCCTTTCTATCTCCATATTCCTTGTGACCACCGTAACCATAGTATCTAGGAGCGTAAACCGCCTCTTCTATATGAAAACCCACTAATATGTGGTCTGAATCATCGTACAGTTGATTTTCCAAATGGTAAGCAAATTGATATCTTTGGAACATTTCTTTCAATTCTGGTCCTAATGACATGAAAGTAGCCAAATCTTTTTCGGATATTTCATCCCAATGGCCAACCCATGGCAAAGTGAAATGATCGTGGAATTCAACAATACCTTTTGGAGTAGGCGAACCCATAAGGTCATTTCGCCATTTAACAATTTCATTAACCAGCGTGGTTTTACCAGAATATTCGGATCCTACTATGATTAATCGCATGTTCTTCTCCTATATATTGATGATTGGAGATAAATGTAAGCTTATTTGTAGCAAAAAAGCAAGCATCGATAAAAATAATTGAAATATATTTGTGCTATTATGCTTTCCTAAGTATTACTTGTTTTAAGTTAGGTAAAAGGAGTTACCCTAATATATGAAAATTGCAAGACTTGTTGCCCCTCGTAAATTCGAATTTCAAACCGTAACTGATCCAGTTATGGGAGAAAATGAAAGCATAATTAAATTAGAAAGATGGTCAATCTGCGGTACTGACATAAGATCTGCATATGGACAAGAATTATCAGAAGATAAATATCCGTTAGGAATAGGTGAGCCGTGCCATGAACTTGCTGGTACGATTGTTGATACTAAAGATGAAAATTTGAAAATTGGAGATAGAGCAATTGTATTTCCTACTGTCGGTGGATATGGAGGTTTAGTTGAATTTCTGTCGTTGCCGTCTTCAAATATAGTAAAGCTACCTTCTCATGGAGATTTGTCTGAGTGGGTCGTGTGTCAACCTGCTTCTACAGCTATGTATGGTTGTAAGTCGATTGGTTCTTGGATTGGTAAAACTGTTGCAATAATCGGTCAAGGGGGAATTGGACTGTCTTTTACTGCAATGATATCCAAATTAGGAGCTGAAAGAATTATTGCATGTGACACCCTAGCGTACAGATTAAAATATGCAAAACAATTTGGAGCAACTGACTCTCTTAACGGTAATGAAGTAGCATTGGATGAAGGTGTAAGGGAATTGACCAATGGCGAAATGGTAGATGTTGTTGTCGATGCAGCTGGATATTCTGAAAGTTTTGAAATGGCACCCAAATTATTGAAAAGAGGGGGAACCTTTATATTATTCGGGATACACCATGAAGTTGATAGTTCGGACAAAATATTGTCTGCTCAATCGGTGAATGAATTGATAAGAGATGAAATTGTAATCAAATCGATTGGCCCAGCGGGAAGACCTAATCCAACAGAACATATAAGAGAAATGATTCGCTTAAAGGAAAGAGGATGGTGGGATCCAGCAAATTTGATTACTCATAAAATGAAACTTAAAGAGGTAAACGATGCATATGAGATGTATGAGAAAAGAAAACATAACATCATCAAAGTTGTTATGTCGTGATAGTTAAATCATCAGCAGACTTAAGGAAGAAGATAATATGAAAGTTTTAGTGTATGGAGCTGGAGCAGTAGGAGGATATATTGGATCACATCTGATAGAAAATGGATTGGACGTGACGTTTATAGCACGTGGGATTCATTTGCGGAATATGGTTGATAAAGGTTTGCAGATAATCTTCGGAAATGAAGAAAAAACAATATCACCGAATTTTGCAAGCGATTCTTTGACATCACTAAATAACGTTAAATTTAATGTAGTTATTATTGCTGTAAAAGCTTGGCAGGTTAAAGAAGCTGCCAAACAGATACTGCCGTACACTTCATCAGAAACGCTAATAATTTCTGTTCAAAACGGGGTGGATTCTCCTTATGAATTACACGATGTATATAAAGCAAACCAAATTGTGCCAAGTGTCTTTAGAGGAATATGCTTAATAAGCGAACCCGGAATTATTTCTGTGCCATCTCAATGTAGTTGGACTCTGGGTGAATTTCAAAAACATTCTACAAATAATATAAGTTCCATATTAAGTCCATTCATTGACTCTAAAGTCAAATTAAATGTTTCTATAGATGATGACATCATAAAAGATTTGTGGAAAAAACTAGCGTTGATAGCGCCTATGAGCGGAGTAGGTGCATTGACTCGCTCGGTACTTGGAGTTTGTCTTGAAATTGAAGAGTTGAAATTAATGATTGAGGCAGCAGTAGAAGAGATAGTAGCTGTAGCGTTATCTAAAAATATAATTTTACCAGATGAAACTCTTGAAAATTGTATGGGTTTCTATAAAGCATTGCCTTTTTCTGCTACCTCTTCGATGCAGAGAGATATAGAACAAAAAAAGCCATCTGAACTTGAGTATCAGAATGGAGCTGTAGTTAAATTAGGTAAATCAAATAAAGTGCCAGTACCCGTAAATTCATTTATATATTACAGTTTGTTGCCTCAAGAATTAGAAGCTCGTTCTAATATTTAAAAAGATAGGAAATAATTTAACGGATTATTTATCCTAATTGTAAAAGCTCCAGCCAGTTGCCGTCTGGATCTTGCAAATAACAAGCTATTCTTCCTTCCGAAACTGCAGCAGGAAGGTTCATTACTTTAGCTCCACATTTTTTTAAATGTTCAAACGTACCGAATATATCATCTACTAAAAAAGCAAGATGTGTTGAACCTACTACACTTCTTTCATTGGTTGGTCTCGGAATAGGTTCTGGTGAAATGTATTGGATTAGTTCTACTAAGTGTTCTTTTCCTAGACTTAATAAGGCGAGGTTTAAATGAGCGGATTCATATCCGACTACCTGCTGTATTGCCTTTCCTGTTCTTTCGTACCTTGCGCTTACTTCAAAACCAAGGCCTTTAGTATAAAATTCTATAGCTTTTTCCAAATCTTCAACAACAAAACCTGTATGATG
>CAYPYC010000191.1:0-2962 GCA_964414905.1 uncultured Dehalococcoidia bacterium | reverse complement strand
GGAAAGAACTGGGATACACTACAGGACTTTTTGGCAAGAATCATTGTTTCATACAAAATTCTGATTTAGATTTAATTGATGTAAGATGCGAACTATCACACATGGGTTTACCGGCTAATGATTACCTAGGAGAAATCGAAGGTACAAAAGGAATGGAATGGGTAGTACCTGAATCCATAATAAACAAATCTCATTCAACACGTAAATCCATGCGAAGTACAACTGGAGCTGGCGAATCTGTAATAACGAAACATCCAATAGACGGATATTCCTCAAGAGCAATACCTATTCAAGTTGAATCTTTTTTGGAGAGGGCTGTTAACGGGGATGATTTCAACGGTACTTGTGATATTTCATCCGAAAAAAAACCTTTTTCTATTGTGATTTCATTCCCAGATCCACACCATCCAAATGAATGCCCGAAGGAATTCAGGGATATGGTTCCACCTGAATCTATAAAATTGCCTCCAACTAAACATTCTGAATTTACAGGTCCCGGTATACCTCAGCGTAATGCTATTTTATATGAAATTCTTAAACTCGATGAAAAATCCGATGAAGAAATCAAAGAAATCATATCGACCTACCTTGCTTTAACTAAATTTGTTGACGATGGCATAGGAAGGATTGTTAAAAAATTAGAACAATTATCTCTTATTGAGAATACAATCATAGTATTTACGGCAGATCACGGGGATTTCGCTGGTGAACACAACATGTTCGGAAAAGGTGGGGTATTTTACGACTCGTTGGTCAAAGTACCTTTAATAGTGTCTTGGAAAGGAAAGTTTTCTCCGCAAGGACAGATTGATAAGTCATTGGTTAATACTATCGATGTTTTACCTACGTTACTGCAATTAACAGGATGCGTTGATTTTCTCAATCCTCAACCGGTAGCAGCAGACCAAGATATGCCGAATCCTGGCCCGGTAGTTTCTTCAGATATTGTGTCGAAGTGGATTAACCCAGAAATGCTACGTAGGTTCCAAGGTATGCCATTACCTACTGTAACTAAAGCTGAACCCCGGACAGCTGCTTTCAGCGAATATGGAACCGGTGGTCAAACATTTTCACAACAAGATTTCAAACAGTTATCAACCACAACAGGGTCTGCTGCAATATTCGATTCTCTTTGGGCTAGAGAATCCGAAGGTAGAAGAAAAATGGTACGTACTTGCCAATGGAAATATGTAACAGATCTGAATAGTGATAAAGACAAGAACATCAAGCATGTATCAACCGCTAACGACGGAGATGAACTTTATGACCTTATCAATGACCCATGGGAACTGAACAACGTCGCATTTGACAGTAAAAACATCCATGTCATTTCAATGATGCGCCTGTATTTACTTGAATGGATGGTATCAACCGAAGATTATAACCCTGTACCTCTGCCTAATACCATCGGTAGAGGATCTAAACCAACTATAAACACAAATAATTAACATTACCTGAACCAGTCGTAATGTAATCCTAGACTTCGGTCTTTTAACGGAAGTGTTACTTTAACTCCCCCAGCAGCTGAAGATTGCTTTAGAGCGACCTCAACCTCTATAGCCGTTCCAACTCTTCTTCCGGAATTCTTTGGTTCATCCAGATCACCGTTTATTGTTCTCATAACATCGTCTAAAGAATATATGCCACCATAAGGTGGAGAAAATTGTGGATATGGCCATGGCATGTTATTTAGAACGTCATACTCTCCATCCTCTAATTCAACTTTGACATTTTGAAGAAGGGTCCATTTGGATGCGTAACCATAATACATTTCACCTTGAGTTCCAGTTATTCTTACTCCAGGAGCACCTGAACGAAAATGTACTACTGTTCCGTCTTTTGCCACAAGCATCCCCTGCCCTTTGAATTCGCTGCTTCCTGAGTCAGCTCTAGGCTTATCACCGATTCCAACCACCCAATCTGGTTCTGAATCAAGGAAATAGGACCAGTTCTGGTGTTGGCCTGCGGGTCCAGAAGCTTCTATAGATACGACTTCTCCAATACCACCTGTTTTTATAATTTGTTTCGCTTTTTCAAAAGACGGGTGTGTAGTGCTGATTGCTCCACATGACAAAGCAGTTCCGTTTTTGGCACATGTTGAGACCATTTCATCAACTTCAGCAAGAGAATGTGCCATCGGTTTTTCAGTAAATATAGCTTTAGCTCCTAAATTAGATGCCATGCATGTAAAATGTGCTCTACCTTTGGTATTGGTTGCCACTGCTACAATATCTAGTTTTTCCTTTTTAAGCATTTCTTCGGCATCTGTGTATACATTTGTTATTCCGTAGCGCTGAGTAAATGCATCAAGTCTTTTGACGTCCCTATCTGCCGCGGTAACCAATTCCACATCAGGTCTATCGTAAATCGCTTCCGCATAACTAGTAGGATTTCCTTCATGTCCTGGGTGCTCATGATGATATATTTTTTTGTGTACGTCTAACTTAGGCGTAGGCCTGTCAGAATCATCGATTTCAAACTTGTCGCCTATTCTTTGTGCAAGGTCGTACAACATCCCCATCCATCCTAATCCTATTACACCGCCTCTATATTTTTTCACAGGACTCTCCTATTTTATTGAACTATTTTGTTAGATTCTCCTCGTTTTATCCCAATAATTGTTGCTATTATGACATATTTTGTTTCACATAACGACATGTATCTCCACTAGTAGTGGATGCTTGTACAAATTAAATCAATAAAGTGTATAATCGCAGGAATATTATTTCGACCAATTTCAGAAAATATCAACTAGGATTTTATATAGCGAATTATTAAGAGGTGATTCATGAACCTGATTATCGTTGGCTGTGAATATACAGGTAAAACAACATTAGGAGACAATATTGTCAAATGGACCGATTCTAACGTCGGTATAGGCAGAGGATTTCATGATCATTTCACTATTCCAAACCTTGAATTAGGTGAAGAAGCGGCTGATTACCTTTCCAATGGACCAATT
>CAYPYC010000190.1:0-2977 GCA_964414905.1 uncultured Dehalococcoidia bacterium | reverse complement strand
CCGACCACAATAATGACTCTATATATTTCCTAGACCAAATAACAAATAGGACCGGGGGCGAATTATTTAAACTAACTATTCCTGATGGTTATGAAAAATTGATTAACCAATTAATCCAAAAACATTCTTCAACGAAAAATCTTAAAAATATAGCAAGGAACCAACTAGATCCCAATGAATCCATGACATCAGCAATTAACATACCACCTGGAACGAAGGAAACTACTGTAGTTATTCTTCGCGAATCATCTTTAGGCCAAATTGCTTTAGGCAATCCTTCTGGTTATTTAGTTTCAGAAAATTCCGAACAAAATATAATACTCAATTCTCCCCATGTTTTAATGTGGAAATTGTTTGAGCCGGATCCTGGAAATTGGAGTTTTCAACTTAACGGATTTGAAGGACATGTTTCGACATGGGAAAGTTCAAAAAACAAATATTCAATGAATATACTCGCAAATGGAGCGTTACCTCAAAACCAACCAATTGCCTTATCAGTGCAAATATTAGACGGTGAAACTCCAACTACAGTCACTGACGCTAATTTATACGCCACAATAACAAGTCCATCTGATTCATCAATCATATATAAATTAACTAAGGAAAATTCTTCCTCCAATAAAGGATTTGACATTTACTCAACGGTAATCCCAACTTTAACAGAATCAGGCACCCACAAAATCAAATTGGAACTTGAATGGGAAAATCATAATTACAAATTATCTACAATATCAAATATTGAAGTGAAACCATTCCCGATATTAATAGTCAATCAAAGCGAAAATACTACAGCTGAGATCAATCAAAGAACAAAGATCGGAAATTTATCGGTTCAAATAAGCCAGTCCACTTTTGCAATTAAACCAGAACAAATAGAATTCATACCTGCGAGCGAAAATAAATCTGAACTTAAAATTGAAATTATACCGACTGATACATACGCAGGTAATACAGCATCACAATACGATGTTTTTGTAACGCCAGACACCAATGATAACTTCACACTTTCTTTCAATTTGAAGGGAGATTATTCAGGTCAAAGTTATTTCTATGTAGGAGACCAAATAACCTTTAATTCAAGAATCAAACCAATTGAAAGTATCTCATCTAAGTCACAAGTCACATCTGACCAAAAATCTGTTAGCGAAGTGAATGATATAAAACCTGTTTCCTCTGATATGTCTATTGAGGCTGTAAGTATTGAAGTAGGTTCTGACAGTAAAATAAACCTGATGGTAATTTATTCTTTATCTACGATTGTTATAATCATTTTGGCATTTTATATATACTGGATCAATCAAGTTAATCCTTATGGACTGCTTCGTGGTGAAAAAGATGATCAGAATATAGATTTGGCTAATATTAAAAGATCAATCATGTCTAGATTAATTTCAAAAAACATAATTGCTGGAAAAGAAATCAAATTGCCCGGGCTAGAAAAAACAAGTTTTCATTTTTCTAGAAAAGGGGTTTCGATAATCAACAAAAATAAAGACAAAGCTATTAGAGTCAACAATCAACCAATATTATCTAAAACGAATTTGCACGATAAAACATGGATCGGCTCTAATGGTAAACTTTATACTTTCACTTTGAAATAATTCTTAATATAAAAACTTATTTCTCAGTTATCCTTATTGTTTGCATCACATCAGCTTTTATAGGAGTACTTGGATCCCTTACTGTTATACCGTTAGCAACATCCATTCCTTTTATCACGTTTCCAAATACTGTATGACACGAGACACCTGCCTGTGAACAATCTTTAGGAGTATCATCTAAATTATACCCATCCAAAAAATGTGTTTCTGTAAACGTAATGAAAAATTGAGATCCATTAGTACCTTTTCCACCCTGAATCCCTGCATTTGCCATCGAAAGAACACCAGGACCATCATGACGCCTCTTTGGGGTTAATTCATTATCAAATGAATAACCAGGACCTCCAGTACCAGTACCAGTAGGATCACCACCTTGCGCCATAAATCCTTCTATTACCCTATGGAAAGTTACACCATCATAGTAACCTTCTCTAGCAAGAAATACAAAATTGTTAACAGTTGCTGGAGCTTCATTAGCAAAAAGCTGGATTACTATTTCTCCACCATTTTCCATTTCAATTATTGCATTGTAGTTTTTATTTTTGTCTATAGTCATAGCAGGAGAAGAACTATAGGTTTTGCTAATTGAATCTTGTTTTGGAGCTTCAGTTTTTGCTGGTTCTGATACAACTTGAGTTGTGTCAGAAGTTTGATTATCTTGAATTGCGATATCATCATCAGAACTACCACACGCTAAAATACCCAACATCGACATGGTAATAATTACAGTACCAATCAGAAATTTATAATTTCCCACAATTCACCTCTCTATAATTAATTCAAAAAATCATTTGAACAATCTAAATCATAAATCCAATATATCAAAACATGCATTCATTATATTAACAGAATCAATTCCATATTCCACATACAATTCTTCTGGCGTACCTGACTGACCATATTTAGATACTCCAAGCGGCAAAACCTTGGTTTCTAATGCTGCTCCCACCCACGACAAGGAGTGAGGGTGACCATCAACAACGGTTACTACAGGTACTCTTAAAGAACTTTCAGGCATGAGTTTTTTTAAATAACTCTCTGATAGCTTCCCTGCAAGTTTAGACGACACAGAATATTGGAAATCTTGGTATAAAGGACCAGGGCCGGTAATATTTATTACATTTGCATAAATACCCTCTTCAACCAAATCTTCGCTTGCTTTTATTGCTTCAGGTAAAATCGCACCACAAGCTAATATATTTACAACATTATTGCCTATAGAATAACCAGATTGATTACTTCTATCTATTATTCTATAGGCACCCTTTATTACCTGCTGCCTTCTAATTTCTATAGATTCGTCAGTTCCTTGAAAATCACCGTATGATTGATCAATCCTTTTACTTGTTAATCGCAGATAGGTAGATGCTTTTCTA
>CAYPYC010000189.1:0-2978 GCA_964414905.1 uncultured Dehalococcoidia bacterium | reverse complement strand
AACCTTTAGCCAAAAAATTAACGTTTCGTGGAATACTTGCTGAGAGTAATGGTGGGTCAAAATTACTTTGATGATTTGCTGCGATTATCAAAGGACCTGTTTTAGGTATATTACTAAGCCCTATAACCCTCCAGGTTGAAAAAGAACGAAGAGTGATTCTCTGTAAAAATGTGCATATGTTATATATTATCGGCATTTTATTGATTTAAGAATTATGGATACGGTTTGGTCTATGTTTAAATCATCGGTGTTGATCAAAATTGCTTCTGAAGCTTTTTTTAATGGTGCATGTGATCTAGTTGAATCGAGTGAGTCTCTGTGCTTAATGTCTTCTAAAACCTGATCGAGAGTTATATTAGATGACGAATTCAACTCAGCAAAACGTCTTTGAGCCCTAATAGGAACAGAAGCTTCTAAATAAAATTTAGTAGAAGCGTTTTTTAGTACATTGGTACCTATATCACGACCAACCATGATAATCGAGTGGTGCTTTGATAATTCCCTTTGGTTGGTTACTAAAATTTTACGGATTTCAGGGATTTTTGATATTGTCGATACTAACCTATTTACTTCTGGATTTCTTAATGATGCAGTTACATCGTAGCCATTGATTTTTATGCTTTTTGCTAAATTACTGGAGTCGTCAAAGTCCACGAGTATAGTTTTAGCTGATTTGCATAATTCAATTTCATCAGTTGGGTCTATAGCTTCTTTTATGGCAGCGACACATAGTGCTCTATACATAATACCTGTATCTAGGAATCGGATTTTTAAAATCTTCGAAACTTCTTTACCTACAGCAGTTTTGCCAGAGGCGACAGGTCCATCTATAGCAATTGTTAAATGGGTATTTGACATTTTTTATTTTAATCTTGAAATTTATCAGCGGTGTCAATAGAGTCCCAATTCAGATGCTTTCGAGTGGGATTCAAATCTCTATAATTCCATTTGTTATTGGAATTAACGAAGAATATTCCAAATTTTAAATCATCTGGTGCTGTAATACTTTTTGATATTGCTGACGTTATATCATTATGGCTCAGCCATGTAGAATAGTGTCTTGTTAGATTTGGTTTGTTTTCTGGTAAAACAGCTCCAATTCTTAAGCATATTACCGACAATGAATATTCATCTGAAAAATGCCTGCCAATGGCTTCTCCCCATACTTTCGATGCTCCATATATCCCTTTAGGCCATACATCAGTTGGGGGTACCATTTTCCATGGAGATTTGATTTTGTTGTATTCGCCTTCAGTCAGCCAGTTATAAGGTTCCTCATTATCCCAGCCACGGGCTGCATCTCCCGAACTAGCAAAAATCACTCTTTTTACATCTTGGATTCTACTTGCTTCATAGATATTGTAAGTTCCTTCCAGGTTAGTTTTTAACATAGAATCCCACGATGCTCCAGGTAATTGAGCTGCCAAATGAACCACAGTATCGATGCCTTCAAATGCTGCGGTCACCTTTTTTAGATTATTTATATCAGCTTGAATACAATTAACGTTTTGCAGTTTAGACCGGTTTAAAGCTATTAATTCATAGTCGGAATTGTTTTTTAGATTGTTATAGACAAGCTGTCCGATCAAACCGCTCATGCCTGTAATCAATATTCGTTTCATGTAACATTCCTGTGGTTTTTAAGCTACCCTCTACCAATATAAAGCTGGCCAATAGGTAAAACCGTTGTGTCAAGCATATTTACTTCAGGAGGCATCGCAGCCATGGTTAAAGCAGCTTCAGAAATAGCCTTAGTATCCATCATTGGTTCTTGGTGCATGCTTCCTGCACTTTCATCTCTCCATTCTGTTAAAACATTGCCTGGATTAAGGCAACCTACAGAAATACCATGAGCCCTACCTTCCAAAGCTGAGCTTTTTGTTAGACCAATCAATCCATGTTTAGATGATGTATATGGAGCGGAATTCATTCTTGGCATTTGACCAGAAATACTTCCTATATTAATAATCCTGCCGTTTTTCTGAGGCTTCATTATTTTGAAAGCTTCTCTAGTACACAAAAATACCCCAGTTAGATTGACAGTTATGGTTTTAGACCAAGTTTCTAATGACAGATCTTCAATAGACCCTCCATCAAATATACCAGCGTTGTTAACTACAACATCAAGCTGGGCATATTTTTGTTTTGTGATTTCAAATAGATTTGTAATATCTTCTTCTTTAGAAACAGCGGTTTGTACAACAGTGGTTTCATTATTTTTATTAAGGTCATCAGCTAATTCATCTAGTTTTTCTAATCTGCGAGCAGCTAATATTAACTTTGCTCCCTCGCTAGAAAAAGATTTAGCAATTTCTTTTCCTATACCTGAACTTGCACCAGTTATTATGCATACCTTACCTTCTAATTTACCCATTTATTAATTACCTCTTTCAAACAGAATATGGTTTAATAATTTGAATAGATTATTAAACCGCTAGATAGAGCATTATATTGTTATTGAATGCTAACGCCAAACTTGATTATAATGTATCTAATCCGATAACTCTAATCTATAAGGGTGCCATTAATATTTTATTTAAGTGTCCTTTTGAATCTGTTGTCGATGCGTATGTTTTGATTAAATCGAAGATATAATTAGCTGGAGGAAGCTATAGATGACCTATATAATTGCCGAACCTTGTGTTGGAGTAAAAGATGCAGCTTGCATAGATGTATGTCCAGTGGATTGTATTTATGCAGATGATGAGGATGATATGTATTATATACATCCTGAAGAGTGTATCGATTGTGCTGCATGTGAACCAGTTTGTCCTGTGACTGCTATTTTTGCTGAGGAAGATGTTCCTGCAGAATGGGATAGCTATACAGATTTAAATTACAAATATTTTGATGTAGAGAGATAGTTTCTGTCGAATCATATCTGAATCTAGGTTTTGGAAAAGATTTACTATCTTCTCTAAAAATCACATATAAAATGTAATGGGAACAATTTAGTATTCCGTTCTATCACAAATTAG
>CAYPYC010000188.1:1297-2983 GCA_964414905.1 uncultured Dehalococcoidia bacterium | reverse complement strand
AAAGATCTTGCCTTCGACTAGCGATAACAATATTTGCACCTAATTCGCCTAGAGCTGATGCCATTGCAAAGCCTAGATGTGTTGCTCCTCCCGTAATTATTGCAACTTTGCTATTTAAGTCAAACAGTTTTTTTATTTCCATTTCATATACCTCCATTAAGTTCCTAGCGAACAATGATTGCTTATATAATAAGCCCTAAAGTAATGATATTATCAGTTCACCTTGTGTTGCGCCTTGACGATTAAAAGCATCTGGCATTTGATTAATATACACAGAATCAATACGTTTAGATAATACTTATTTAAGTTGATGCACACAGTTTATTTTAAATCAATAAAACTAACTTAACTGGAGAAATTAACATGCCGAAATTTACAACAAGACCTGTAATTATGGGGAGAAAGGGAGTTGTAACTGCGGGTCATTATCTTGCTGCCACTGCTGGTCATCGAATAATGGAAAAAGGTGGTAACGCTATTGATGCTGCTGCTGCCATGAGTATATGTGTTAACTTGCTAGAGCCTCAAAGCTGCGGCATTGCAGGTGAAGTACCAGTTTTAATCTATTCTGCAAAAGAACAAAAATCTTATGCTATTAGTGGAGTAGGATGGAGCCCAGAATCATTTTCTATAGAATGGTGTAAGAATAACGGGATTGACCTTATACCCGGAGATGGCTATTTACCAATTACAGTCCCGGCTCCCATTAAAACATGGGGCTTGGCTTTAGCTAAATTCGGCACGCTAAGTTTTGCTGATATTCTTGCTCCAGCAATCGAATTAGCTGAATTTGGATACCCAATGTATGCAAGTTTAA
Organism: uncultured Dehalococcoidia bacterium; assembly: GCA_964414905.1. Taxonomy (GTDB): domain Bacteria; phylum Chloroflexota; class Dehalococcoidia; order Lucifugimonadales; family OSU-TB39; genus OSU-TB39. The sequence continues at coordinate 2,166 of CAYPYC010000188.1, read as the reverse complement.
GAGATACCTTAATAAATGGAAAAGACAAATATTTGAATTTGTACCCTACTACGGGAGAAATATACCTGCCGAAAGGGGAAGCACCCAATATAGGAGATCTATTAATCAACGGTGATTTCGCAAACATGCTTAAACTGATAGTAAGTGAAGAAAAAAGCAATATAAATAAAGGACGCATAGCAGGGATTGAAGCTGGTTGTAACGCTTTCTATAAAGGTCCGATAGCTGAAACCATACTTGATTTTATATCAAACAATCCGGTCGAGGATGCAAGTGGATCAAGTCATACAGGATTACTTTCAGATAAAGATTTGTCTGAATGGAATGCAGAATTAGATGAACCTTTACAATATAACTACAAAGGCATCGATGTTTTAAAATGCTCATCCTGGACCCAAGGGCCTGTATTTCTACAGCAATTAGCAATATTGGAGAATTATGACCTTAAATCAATGGGTCATAATTCTACAGAATATTTACATACTCTAATTGAATCAGCTAAATTAGCTTTTGCTGACCGCGAAGCATATTATGGCGATCCTAAATTTGATGATGTTCCATTTGACTATTTATTATCCGACTCATACAACAAACAACGAAGTTCACTCATAACCCAAAAGGCATCTATGGAACTTAGGGCAGGAACTCTTAAAGACGGTAAAATACCTGAATACATATCTGATACCGTACAAGATAACAACAGATATGCCTTGGGAATAGAAAAGCGCCCTACTAAAGATCTAGGGCTGGGACACTCTCATACAGGTGATACTACGCACTTAGACGCTATAGACCAATATGGGAACATGGTTGCTGCTACACCAAGTGGAGGCTGGTTAGGTACATCACCAGTAGTAAAAGGACTCGGC
>CAYPYC010000188.1:0-1287 GCA_964414905.1 uncultured Dehalococcoidia bacterium | reverse complement strand
GAGGTCAAATGTTCTATTTAAATCCATTGAGACCTAACGCACTGGAACCCCATAAAAGACCACGAGCTACTTTAACTCCATCAATGGTAACAAGAAACGGGAAACCGGATATGGTTTTTGGAACTCCTGGAGGAGATTCACAAGACCAATGGACTCTTCAATTTTTCTTGAATTATTACGAATTCGGAATGAATCTACAAGAAGCTTTAGATGCTGCAACAGTTCATAGCATACATTTCCCATCTTCTTTTTATCCTAGAGAGGCGTTTCCAGGTCAAATCTCATTAGAAGATAATATCCCTTCAAAAATAGTAAAAGACCTTGAGCAAAAAGGACATATTGTAAACAAAACAGCTGCATGGGCCCACGGCAAAGTGATGGGAGTAACAATTGATACAAAAAGGAATCTGATTTCTGGAGCTTCAGCTGCAAAGGGAATAATAGGATATTGCATTGGGTGGTAATGAAGCATTAAAACTAGAAACAGCTGCTTCAATTATAAGTTCTGCCCGCATCAATAAAACGAAATTAGGCGAGATTAGCAAGGATTACAGACCAGCTGAGGAACACGAATCTTACAAGATTCAAAACCTTGTCAAACGCCAGTTGTCAACAAAGGGCTTTGGACCCCAAGTTGGATATAAAATAGGATGTACCACTCCAGTAATGCAAAAATACCTGAACATTCACAATCCATGTGCCGGAGTAATATTTGAATCGACGGTTCAAAAGAATTTCGGGCAGACTAAACATAGTGATTACCAATACCCGGGTGTCGAATGTGAAATTGCAGTGTCCTTATCTAAAGACATGAATAAAAAGAGTGTGAATTACACCGACACCTCCGTAATTGAACATGTAGATACAGTCATGGCTGCAATAGAAATCGTGGATGACCGCTGGGATGATTACCATACCATGAGTACTCCGACACTTATTGCTGATAATTTTTTCGGTGCTGGATGTATTTTGGGAAATAAAAATAAAATCACTGACTTAAATTTAAATTCAATCACAGGATTTATGAAAATAAATACCAAAACAGTAGGCTCAGGTACTGGCAAAGATATTATGGGCAACCCATTTAACGCCCTTGCATGGTTGGCTAATTTGAATGTGAACATGGGAACTCCACTAAAATCGGGACAATTCATATTACTTGGAAGCATCGTTGAAACAAAGTGGGTGAATAAAGGGGACTTAGTAGAAATAGAAATCGACAAACTAGGAAAAGCATCTATTGAATTTACTTGATTTCTTAATATATAACTGAATATTTTATATGAT
>CAYPYC010000187.1:0-2985 GCA_964414905.1 uncultured Dehalococcoidia bacterium | reverse complement strand
TGTTGTGAAATATATTAACATTATTTGAATTCTAGGAAAATCTGACCATCTAATTTCTAAATGATTAAACATCTTCTAGCATGACAGGCATATTATTATTTGCAGACACTATGGAAGCTAAAGCTACATTTACAGAACGCAAACCGTCCCTACCTCCATAGACGGGTTCACTACCAAAAATAATCGATTCAATAAAATCTTCTATTTGATTACAATGTGCTTTCTGTTCTTTAGTTATCATTTTTTGTCTCCTAAAATCGGATAACTTCATTTTAGATATTGATTAACCCGATCTATTGCAAACTATCTTTCACCCATCATTGTAAAGGTTTGAACAATCTCATTTTCAGTTAAAGATCCTTTTACTCTAGACAAAACTTTCCCCTCAGAATCAACCAAAACCCAATATGGAAAAGCATTTACCCCAAATGCTTTCGCGATGGAGTCGTCACTGGTATCAGATATTATTTGATAAGGCCAACTTTCGCTTTCAAGCCATTTATCAGGAGGGTAATTTGGTTTATTTGAGTCTATTGCAGTTGCAATAGCATAACCATCTACGTCAGAAGAGACTCCATGAATAGAAAAATATTTCTTTAAAAGTTTTGCCTCTTCCTGGCAATGCGAACACCAATGCGCTAAAAATATTATTATCTTGGGCCTTCCATTATTTTCTATCGATAATGGTTGGCCTGAAAAATCATATCCATCTACTGTAGGAGAATACAATCCACCCACTGATTCAGTTCTGCCTTCAAACTCATTAAGATGAACTCCGAATATCCTAGTTTGGTCTGAACTAAATTCTGTTTCAGATGTTCCCTGCCAAACAATTAAAGCAACAACAATCACCACAGTCACAAGTGCCGCAGAAATTATGATTATCCTATTAATCGAACGTTTATCTGATTTTTGTTGCGGATATTTTCTTTTATTAGGCATGACAAAAACTACCTTAATCAATCATTGTTAAAAACATCAAGTTTATTTATATGTATAACCGACATACAAATCAGGATTATCGCAAAAGAAGTTAAGGCCATCAGCGGTATTGATATAAAACCAAAAATTGAAATCCATTTGTATTGGCAAGAAAATCCTCCGCTACAGTTGTCGTAAAAAAAATTCGGTATATACTGCATTGCATAATGATAACAAGAAAGCAATAATCCTATGACAGAAATAGGAATAACATATTTAGACACACTATAATCTGATTTCCATAAGGCGACACCCAACACAATTGCTAGAGGATACATCGCTATCCTTTGATACCAACAAAGAGGACAAGGATAATATCCTGCTATTTCAGAATAAAACAGGCTCCCCAAAGTAGATGTAAGAGCTACGATAAAAGCTAATTGCAAACCAAACCCATTAGTAACCATCAATATTTTTTTGGACATATTTCTAAAGGCATAACGCGGCAGATATAAACCCCCCACAGAAATAATGTTTATTGCAACAAATCCAATCCCAATAACAATAAATATGGAAACCACGTACGTAATAATGTCTAACATCTTTAGATTCCTTTATTCCATATAATTATGTGGGAAAGTTACTCAGTTAAAGGTATTGAATCAATTATCAGGCTCAACAGTCAATATATATTTTATTTTGTTATAATGACCTAAATCAAAACAAAGATGATTACAAAGGATTGGCTCACCATGACTACTCGTTATGTTAGAGAATTTGGGTTCAAAGATACACTCACTGATTCTGAAGCCCTTAAAGAATTGAATTTCATGACAGAAAAACTACTTCCTGCAATCGAGAGAGGAGACGGTATAATATCAGCCCGACTGTTTTCAGGTGCTGGAGGAATAAGGTCACAGATTCGTTTGTTCGTGGACATGGAGAATGCAGCTGGTTATGAAAAACTTCTGTTCAATCCAGAAATTCGCGAACACCTTAAAAGATTATATTCGTCCTGGGACCTAAAAGAGGCTACACAGGACTTTCTCAGGGAAATCACAGTTGAAATGGTTGCAGCACATTCAGACGACATGGTTAATTCATAATAAATCTTGATATAATATTCATATCTTCTTAACAAATCGCTGTTAAATTAAAATCAAATAAATACTGATAAGGTGTAATATACCAGGAGACAGCAATGAACAAATTAAGAAAAATTCAATTAAGCATAGTCGCTATAGTTGTTGCGGGATTGATTGTAGGTGCTGGGACCTATATGGCTGTACCTACATTTGCACAAGAAAATGATAACCCAACTAAAGAAACCCCAATAAATAAGTTTTTTTCAAAAGTAGCATCTATCTTAGGTATTGAAGAAGAGACGCTTACTACCGCTATGGAGCAAGCGAAACAAGCAATACATGATGAAGCAAAAGAAGAACTAAAGGCAAAACTTCAGGCTTCAGTAGACAGTGGAGAAATAACCCAAGAACAGGCAGATGCAAGATTAGAAAGATTTGATAAAGGATTTGATAATCCCCCTAAAACATGGGAGAAAGGCGACAAGAAACAAAAAGGTTTTGGAAAACATGAAAAAGGTGATGACATAAGATCACAAATAAGAGACAAAAAACCTAACTGGCCAAACAAACCTCCACTTGATATAGCAAAAATACAAGCAGAATTAAAGAAACTTGTAGCTGAAGGCGAAATAACACAAGAAGAGGCCGATGAAAAATTAAAAGAACTCAAAAACAACAACCATGGTTTTTCAGGAAAACGTGGTCCTGACCCGCGAGATATGGAAGCAATAAAAGCGAGAATCCAAAAAGCCATATATAATGGTGAAATAACACAAGAACAGGCCGATGAAAGACTAAAAGGATTAAAAAAACCAGGGCAAAAACCACCCTTACCTCCCAATGCTATAGAAATAGAAAAAAGGCTTAAACAAGCTGTAGATTCTGGAACTATTACAGAAGAAGAAGCTATGGAAATGTATAAAAATCTCACACAAAGAATGGGGGAAATGAAACCACCTGGCGAAGCTGACATAAAAGA
>CAYPYC010000186.1:0-3005 GCA_964414905.1 uncultured Dehalococcoidia bacterium | reverse complement strand
CTTTAGATTCAATACAAAAGTCAGGTTATCCATCTGTTGAAATTGGATGTGGTTCTCATATAGATCAACCATTAAAAAATAAGGAACTTACTAATTTCAACAAAGAATTAAATAACCGTAATCTTAAAGCTAGGAGTATCCATGCTCATTCAGGTTTGACAAAACTTGGTGCAACAACAGAAGAATGGCGTATTAAAGAAGCAAACACGCTAGCGTCGTTTATAATTTTTGCATCAGATATTGGTGCTTCGGACATGGTGATTCACCCTATTCCAAACCCTATCTTCGTACCAGATGCAGATAATCCAAACAACCCTTCAATAATGGAAAAAGCAGTCGCTAGATCATTAGATTATTTAATACCCCTAGCTGAAAAATATGGAATAAGGATGAATCTAGAAAATTTGCCATATCACTGTAATTACCCATATCGATCAATGAAAGAACTTCGTTTACTAGTTGAACAATATCCAGCAGACCAACTCGGTTTAATTCTCGATACCGGTCATGTCGGAGTAATGGGAGATGAAATAGTAGAAGAAATCAAATCAGCTGGAGATAGATTAAAAGGAACACATTTGCACGACGTAAACGGAAATCAGGATGGAGACGACCACAAAGGTCCTAACAGGGGAATATTGAACTGGAATGACATGCTCAAAACACTTATTGAAATCAATTATTCAGGACCATACACTTTCGAAACAATTGTAACAAAAGAAAACGAAACAGAAGAAGAATTAGCAATATTCACAAGAACATTTGCTAAAACATGGCTGTCAATCTGAAACATGATCACAAAAATTTAACAGGCATGCTACCGAAAGTAGCATGCCTGCTAAGTTTTTACTGAAATAAATTTAAAAAGTTTTTATTCCTGTTCCCCTATAAGCTTAACACCTAACAAAACCGCCCAAATAACTGATAACAAGAAAGCTAACCCAGTAACTTGGTTTGATGTGTCTATATCAACAACATTGGCGATTATTATGGTTGAAACAAGTCCGATTGCTCCAGCAAGCATTGCAAGCCATCCCATTGGGATAAAAGATAAAACGCCTTTTATATCAGATCCTTTATATGCCCAACCAATAGCAACAAATCCTATAGAGAACAAAAGTCCTCCCAATTGACCGAGCGCGGTACCAGCTGCCAAGGTGTATCCACCGGCTGTAGCTATTGTAGTAGCTGTAGCTGCAGCACCAGCAGCACCAGCAGCATCTCCAGCAGCGGCTAATGCAGCTGCACCATTACTGGCTTCAACAAATTTATTGCCAACTTCACCCAACGCTACGATTCCACCCAAACTTACTACAAACATAAATATAGCGGCAGTCACGCAGAAAATACCTAAAGATTCAGCAGTACCTCCTACCATACCTCTTATTCCATTTAACCCTGCTGCGTTAATAATCAAACCCACACCAATTAAAATAACAAGAATTGGCATAATTCCACTACCATCAGCAGAAGCTATAAGGTTTGCCTGTACATCGTCATACGCGGTATCGACACCAACTACTACGAACTGCCATAGCATATAACCTACTATTGCTGCGACAGAACCTATAGCAAGACATAAGCCTTTACCTTTCGAATCCATAAAATACCCCTTTTCAACAATTTATATGATTTTTATGAAAGAATATTGTTGAATATATTTAACATTATTAGATTTAAATCTCCGAATTAGTCAATATATTTATGGTTCTGTTAAATCTTTTTATTTGTATCACCCTTATTAAATATCGTATCTTTTCGTCATCTAAATTATTGATAAATAACTGTGTATACATGGTAGAATAAAACCCGTTTTAAACTTAAAAATGAAAACAATACTTGATTCCAAAATAGGTTTGATAATCATAGCAATTATTGTATTTGTAGTTGCAATTGGCATTGGATTTACGATAGAAAATGCAACTGACGAAAAAACAATAGCAAGATATTCTTCTATCGACAGCGGAGGCCCGCAAACAGCTAGAAGAGATGGTTACTATTCGTATATGAATCGAAATGAGTCATTTGAAGAACAACTTCCACTTACAGCAACAGATGCAATAAATAGTGGATGGATAAATAATTCAAATTGTGATCTTACCAATGGAAGATTTTTCAATAAACCAGAAACTCCTTATTTACTAGGTTACGATACAAAAGATGAACTACTTAGTATTTACCTATTTAGCAAAGAAAAAATGCCTCAACCTTGGGTTACATCTAATACTATTGACACTAATTTATACCCCTCTATCAAGTATGAACATTCCAAGCTGATTATTCATTTTAAAAATCCGATAAATGCATGCTCACAAAATAGCAACTAAAACATCAAACATGTGATTCCATGAAAAAAATATTGTCAGGGAAAAATTTATACTTGGTCGTTGGTGTCAGTGCATTAGCGATTGGATTATTGATTGGCTTCCTTTATGGGAATATTACCGATACGCAAATACAAGAATCGCATATAACGATTAGTACAAACACATCTACTAATTCCATTAATCAAGAAAACCTACCACTACTTGTCGATGAGGCCGCTAATATCAATTGGGAAAGGTTTGTATTGTGCACTGCGGGAAGAGGAGAATACTTAACTAATTCAAATAAGCCTTATCTACTGAATTATACTTCAGCAGGAGAACTGGCAAGCATATACTTTATAAGCACTATGGAACAGCCTGCACCTTGGAGATATGTCGAAGATTTAACACCAAATGAAATGAATCTTGTTGATTATGAACATTGGAGTTTCATTATTCATTTCCAGGACCCACTGAATTTCTGTAAATCTGGAGAACGTGACAGAGCAGCTGCAAGTGGTTATGCAGGCCAAGGTTATAAAAGTACCCCTACTCCTTTCATGTCTCCAACACCAACCCCTCAACCATCTAATATTATTGATTATGTTTTAGCCTTACTTTCTGAATCTAACTCGATAGGATTTAAAATAACAACAGTTCCCGACGAGACACCTGTTATTTCAGATGAAGATATCAAAT
>CAYPYC010000185.1:0-3009 GCA_964414905.1 uncultured Dehalococcoidia bacterium | reverse complement strand
GATCAGGTTCTCCAGCTCGCCACTCTTGCACCTGCGCCAAGCCAACCAGTTTATTAGGATATTTTTTTATGCACTGGCCCAAAAAATCATCCAAGTGACCATATACTCTATCGTGTTGTAAAACAGCCCTGTCAACATCTGCATATTCCATTTGCGCAAGTAAATATTCAGGAGAACTTTCCATATTGATTAAAGAAGGGGGCATCCATTGCATGTAATAATCTTGTTCTTCATGAGTAAACTCTAATCTACCGAATTCACCTACTCTAAAAGATATATCAGGCAACCATGAAATTCCATCACGCTCACCAGTTAATATAGCATTTTGTTTTTGTAGAGAGATTAAAGAAGAATCAGTAGAACGTCTTACGCCTTGAGGATGAAAACGAACATGAAATTGATGTTCGGCCGCACACATATCGTAATATTGTGCCTCACCTCTATCTAGTCCTAATGGTGGGAAACAGTGAGCATGGGCATCAAATGTTATTGCCATTTTTATCCTCTCTTAAACACTTATTACATTAACCTCCCACAAATTAGTCATGCTAATTTATCAAAGGCTACCATTTTGTATTGAGGTTCCTTTTTCGTTTCAACTCCAGTTCTACATTGTATAGTCTGTACATACCCGTCGATCTCTATTGTAGCTTGATATAAAGATTTTTCAGAATTATTAGGTCCTGAAGTTTCAAATTAGACCGTGGCTTTATCATCTTTGGATTCAATGATTTTACTTTTAAACAATGTATCTACCCAATCCCATCCATTTTGCAACAATAATTTTGTTTCCATAATTTGCTCATATCCGGTATTCAACCCTATTAATCCTCTATAGAAAGATTCTACTTCTCCAACTGTATATTGTTTTTCAAAAATCCCTTCGATATCATCTACTTCAAATCTAGACCATACTCTACCACTAGGCATTTCAATCACATTAGGTGCGTATCTATGTCCTCCTATATGACTGATTCTCCAAACTCGAGTACTTGTATCATCGGATTTCTGAAAAGTATTTTTTAATTTAGTGTAAATTGGAAAACCAAAAGAAGCACAACACACATCTCTACTCCCATGAGTACATACAAAAATGTCACGGGCATCTCTATTATTTATCAGCCCCTGTTCAATTAAATCCTTATCTTCATTAACAATCAGTTTATTTATCAAATCATCGATTTTGTCGGAAGATACATCGAACTCGATTTTTTGAAACTTTGAAAAATAATCTTCACCTATTTTTTTTGAATACTTTATTATTTTAGTCAATCCTGACCCAACATAATCTTCGTCAGGAATTATGCATTGCAATCTGATTTTATTATTCGCAGTTGATGCGTATTTAACTATCTCGCTAATACCTACAGGAAAATCATTCGAATTTTCAATATCAGGCTGCCAAGGAGTATTGAGCGAAACAAGTAACAAAGTATCCCAATCAGGTGCAGTACCAGATATCGCTTCGTTATTTTCACTAGAATATTTGGAACAAAGAATCCTATTAGGTTTATTCATGTCGCTCCATCATTACTACAAATTTACCAAGGTTGGGGCATAGGCCCAACAGGTATTTCAATCAAAACAGGTTTAGCCTGACTCGGATTATTACGATCAATTTCCAAAACCCTAGTCAGTTCTTTCTCTAGTTCTTCAGCATCTGAAACCCGAATACCCATGGCTCCATAAGATTCAGCTAATTTTACAAAATCTGGATTTAGCAGTTCAGAACCTATCACATTACCTGAAAAAGTATTCGATTGGTCTCTTTTGACATTGCCGAAAGCATTGTCATTAAAAACCAATACCACCGCATTTATGCCATACTTAACTGCTGTTGCTAGCTCTTGTGAATTGAACAAAAATCCGCCATCACCAGAAATCGCTACTACCGCTTTGTCTGGACAAGCTACTTTCGCACCAAGCGCAGTTGGGTAAACATAACCCAAATTACCAAAATAATTGGAAGTTATATATGATCTTGGCTGATATGCCTCGTAATAAACTCGAGAATAATATCCTATTTGCGTTACTCCCTGTACAACTATTCCGTCATCAGGGACAGCCTTTCTGATAGCTTTTAGGAAAGAAGCCTGCGGTTCAACAGAGTTAAACTGCAAAGAAACTTTTTCCCTATGTTCACTAACTTCCTCATGTCTGCTGTTTTTTCTAGGGACTAAAGATTCGACTATCGGGTATAAAAGATCTAATGCTACTTTCGCGTCTGCATTAATTCCTACTGTAGCAGGGTAATTGCGTCCAATTTCCTTATCATCTACATCGATTTGAATTAATTTAACGTTATCTTCCAGACCAACTCCCTGAAACCTCGTTCCCACCGCCAGTACGACGTCATATCCACTGATGAAATCGCCTAAAGAACTTGTACCAAATCCATTAGAACCCATAGACAAAGGATGACTATCTGAAAAACCACCTTTACCTGACTGCGTTGTAAATACTGGAGATTGAATATAATCTACCAATTTAGTTAATGCTTCAGATGCTTCAGCAGAAATAACTCCACCACCAACCCACACTATCGTCTTTTTCGATTCGGATAACACCTTTGCTGCTTCAAGCAAATCTTCTTCCTTTGGGTAAAGCAAAGGATATTCTTCATTTTTGGGACTAAAATCTGAATCGTCAAACTCTTCAGCAAATGTATCAGGCGGAACTTCTATTTCGACAGGCCTTGGTCTTCCTGTCCTTAATTGATAGAAAGCACGCTCCACTGCTGCTTCTATTTGAGATGCATCTACCACTCTTTCGGCAGATTTCGTAATTGGTTTCATTACATCAAGCTGTTCATGTATTTCATGTAATTCTCCAGTTTCAAGACCGATGTAATCTTTATTTATTTGTCCAGTCAAAATTAATACAGGAGATGATGCAGAATAAGCGGTCCCTATAGCCGCACTAGCATTTAGCAACCCTGGGCCCGGGACGACTACACAAACCCCTTCTTTACCACTAGCTCTTGCATACCCATCAGCCATATATGCTGCA
>CAYPYC010000184.1:0-3032 GCA_964414905.1 uncultured Dehalococcoidia bacterium | reverse complement strand
TTTTGAAAAAAGAGATTTCTCCGGTTGAACTAACACAGGTTTATCTCGACCGGATAAATAATTTGGACCAAAACCTGAATTCTTTTATAACGACTATTCCAGAACAAGCTATTAAAGATGCTAAGTCAGCTGAAAAAGCTGTAATGGACAAAAGGATGCTGGGTCCTCTTCATGGCATTCCTATATCGATAAAAGACCTTGAATATACAAAGGGCATAAAAACAACAATGGGTTCATTAGTTTTCAAGAATAAGATTCCTGAATTCGATTCTATTGTGGTTGAAAGAATACGTCAATCTGGAGCTATAATTTTGGGAAAAACAAACACTCCAGAATTCGGACTTTTAGGCTCCACAGAAAATAGGTTGGGTGATTCCAACTGGCAAAATCATTGCAGAAATCCATGGGGCACGGAAATGACATCCGGTGGTTCAAGTGGCGGTGCTGCTGCCGCCATATCAGCTGCATTATGTGCTTTAGCCACAAGAAGCGACGGTGGAGGGTCAATAAGAATACCCGCTAGCTTTTGTGGCGTTTACGGTATAAAACCCACTCTGGGAACAATCCCTAGGTATCCTGGTTTTCCTACTAAACCTATCGCCAACCAAACTAGCCAAGCTGGTCCAATAACTAGAACAGTGAAAGATTCTATAATGTTACTAAACGTTCTTTCTGGACACGATGAAAGGGACCCAATATCTCTTAAAAACCCCCTGAATGAATTAACGGATTTAAAAGAGGCCAACTTTGATAAATTGCGAGTTGGATGGATTGACCATTTCGGTTTTGGACAGATTGATGACGAAGTTACATCAATCTGCAAAAAAGCGGTCGAATCACTACAACAAAAGGCAAATGTTGAATTAGTTAAAATCGATGCAGGTGCTCCATTCGAAGCGTTTTGGACATTATTTAGCACAAATGTTTTCGCCTCATATCACAAATTATATAAAAACAACGAATCTGAACTGGCTTGGTACACACAAAAATGTCTTGAATATGGATCTACAGTAACTGGAACTGATTATGCTCGTGCTGTAGGTGAAGTTGATATTATCAAGGCGAAATTCGCATCCGCCTTTGAAAATTTTGATTTAATATTCACTCCAACAACTTCTGTTCCAGCATTCCCAATTGGCAACCCTCCTGCCCAAATAAATGGCATTGAAGTAAATGAATTTTGGGGTGCATTTCCAAATACATTTCCTATAAATATGATAGGAAACCCTGCAGCCAGTATACCATGTGGTTTTACTAAAAATAAACTCCCGGTAGGACTGCATATAATCGGCAAACCTAATGCTGAATCAACGATTCTATCGGCTTCTCTCAAATTAGAGTCCATTAATCCATGGATTCAGGAAATTCCTCCAGTTTCGTAAATACAGATCTTTATTAGAAAATCAACCCAACACAATATATTCATATGCGGACCTTAACTGGTTATCAGAAAGTATAACGATTACCGCAGATAAAGCCAAAACGGCACCAAAAGGGATTGTAACTGAACGTATAGTTTTATCAATTATCATTTTAATTACGCTGAATACAGCGCCAATCATAATCGACAGATAAATTACTATTAAAGAATCTGGGAATCCAAATAGTAATCCAGTAAATACTATCAATTTAATATCGCCTCCTCCAATAAACCCTGGATATGCATAATAAATCCCCGCTCCAAAAATTGCCAAAACTATAGATATAAAACCTGTATTTATAATCGAACCCATATAACCACTTAGACCTAAGAGGCTTCTCTCATAACCCATCACATTCCAAAAAGGGATTATAAATATCAAAATACAAATCAAAGGAAACATAAGGTGGTTTGGCAATTTTCTACTATTGAAATCGATTACAGCCAAAAATAAAAAAACCACTATCCATAACAACTTGAATATCAAATCAAAGGTTAATCCATGTTGATTAAAAAGAGTAATTATAGATATCACAACTGTCAATTCCAATAACAAATACGTCAAGCTCTTAATCCTCATGCCCTCTTTATTTCGGTTTAGCAATAAAAGATTTCCAATTATTGGCACTAAATAAAACTTTGGGAATCTAGATAAAAATCTCAGATCGATAAATGTCTTTTTAGCCCCAGTATCTGTATAAAACAAAATCAAAAGACCACATTTAAATAGAGTAGAACACACCAAAATGACTGCAAAAACTATACCCATCAATTACTCCAATTAAATTAATATCATCTTAAATATATGACCCTAACACCTACTCCGAACAAATAAAACACATAATAACTAGAACAATTTTCTGCTTGCTTTTTAAAGCATAAAGCGGATTATTATGGCATAGTACAAACTATTAATATCAGCATATTAAAATGATAAAAAATCTATCCAAAACGTTTCCGTCATTATTATTAATACTCTTTGCATTAATAATGCTTTTGGCTGGCTGTGAATCTCCTGAATCATCATTAGTGTTTTCTTCTCATCGAAATGGCAATTTAGATATATATTCTATAAATCCCGTTACTTTAGAGGAAGTAAATTTGACCAATAGCAGATATGACGAATCTAATCCAACAGTTGCAAAAAGCGGGAATGAAATCGTTTTCATAACAAAAGACGTTAATAGATACTCGATTGAAACCATGGCAATATCTGGAGGACCTAGGACCCAATTAACTAACAATTCTAATGACCTCCCTCTGTTCAGTAACATAGAATGGTCGCCAATTTCTGATAGATTATCGTTTATTCAATCGATTACTTCTACTCCAGCAAAATCCGGATTATATATTGTTGAAACAAATGATAGTAATCCAATGAGATTAACTTCACTAAAAGTTCACACAGGCGGTAACTGGTCTAAAGATGGGTCTAGAGTAGTTTTCACAGTTGAAGATGCTTATCAACAGGGCACTTATGTGAGAAATCCAAACGGAGTAAATGAATATAGACTAACAACAACAATTGACTCTAATCCAATGTGGTCTCCTGTTGCGAATAAAATCGCTTACGTTTCTGAAACTAACTATAGCCCAGATATTTACCTAATGG
>CAYPYC010000183.1:0-3046 GCA_964414905.1 uncultured Dehalococcoidia bacterium | reverse complement strand
TTTAACAGTTTTTTTATGATTTTAATTTTCTTGTTAATTATTAAATTAACTTTCGAGAATTTTGATTTTTCCGCAATATATATTTTAACCGATTGATTATTAGCTTTAACGCCAGTTATTAATTCCAACGGCAAATATGATTCATGTCCGAATCTCATGTTTGCTTCATGTTTAGGAGCAACATAATAACGTTTTGATTTTTCTGAAATAACATCCACATCTCCAATTTCTCTGAGAATTTGACGATGTTCAGATTCAATTGGCCATGGGAACCAAGGAATATATAATCCATCAACACCTCTGTCCCAATATGCAGCTGCAGTTGCTCTATAATGTTCCAACCCCGCATAACTCTCTCGATTGGCACCGATAACAGAACCCAAGGCAGGATATACTTTCACTGATTTTTTCGAACAAATATCTAAAACCCAATCAAATTTAAAATTAGGGTCGATTGGTATATGGGAATAAACATTTGGAACTAAAAAATCTAACAGTTCGAGTTCGACCCATTTAACTAGATCAAATCCAGCATCATTATTTGCTTTTAGTGAAGGTAATATCCTTGCGCCAATTGATATATTCCTATTTTTTTTGACCGATGCCTGCTCGCACATTTTCCTTAAGTCTTTCAAGAATGAGGTTAAAACATCCATGTTGGCTTCAACTTCATAAGATTCAAAAAAGTATGGGTCGAAAGTCAAATCAAGTTCCACCCCATCTAAATCATATTTATTAACCGCCTCTTCAAGAATCTCAAACCTTTCCTGACGCACCTCAGGGTAAATCCAATTAAAACTATTCCTGCGGCTATCTTCCTTAGAATCTCCTTTTAAAACCCACTCTGGATGGTCAATTTTAAATCTCCAATTGTGCGCGTTATCCACGGCATTCGGATCAGAGCTATGAGTTAATCTAAAGCTTGGCATAAAATCCATGCCCAATTGATGAGCTCTTTCCAACATCAATACCATCGGATCCAATCCACGATTTATCAAGTCCATAGAATTTTCATATGCACGCCAACTAGCTACATCACCTATGATATCAATGTGCTCTGCAAACACATCTGCTTTTTGTGATTGGTAAAAGACAGTCGGCCCTAGCCCTGGACCCCAAACGAAAGTATCGACGCCTGTTCCTGCAACAGCATCTACTGTTGCAGTGGCTTGAGCTAAAGTCATTGGAGGATCATATATATAATAATGGTAATGCCTAGCATCATCATAAAAGATCAATTTTCGTTCACCCATATTTGACCTCACAAATTTATTATAAAGAACCCAAAGGCTCTGGATATTTTATTAATACCTCAACGTTATCTAATCTCGGCAAATCGGTTCCTAAATTTACAGGCCTAGAATTAATCACAATCCCTAATCTATTAATTCCTTCTTTAAAACCGCCAGTTAAATCACTGAATTCAAGACTTACGTGAGTAAATCCAACAGTGGTTCTCCAGGCATCTTGGACAGATAAATCTTTCCCGTTAAGAGTCACCTTCAATTCATCATGAACCGTAGTATCATATATTAAAAGTCGTAGTATAGATCTGTGATGAACATCTAATTTATCAGCGATATAAAAATCAACATCCGTTATCGGGGCGTTTTCACCTACATTTATTTTGGCAGGTATTTGAGAACAATATTTATAGGATTCCGAAAGTTCATCTTTTTTCTTGACCACATAATGTTTGGAAGAATCGGATATCAAACTATAATCCCCAATCGTGTTTAATATATTCAACTCCTCAGAACCATGAGGCCATGTAAACCACGGCAGATAGATGCCATCAGCACCTTTCGACCAATAGCATGCTGCCGCTGCTCTATAATGATCGATTGAAGCCCGTACTTCAGAATTTGTACCTATTGAAGTCTGTATTTTCCTCTGGTTGTGTAGAGAAGGATAAACCTTAGTTTCAAGACCTTTAGTTAAATCAACCAACCATTCGAATGGCAAATCAGAGTCAATTTGTTGGTCTTGATAAATCGTTGGAATTATAAAATCTAAACAACCTTTCTTAATCCAAGCATCAACATCCATGCCAGCAGCGCGATTACCTTCTCTTGTTGGAAGAATTCGAACACCTAATTCGATTTTCTTTCCTTTTTTGGTTGAAGCTTTAGCAACTACATTTGCAGCTCGAACCATATAATCAGTCAATATATCTGATTTTAACGGCGCTTCTTCGTCTTCAAAAAAATGTGGCCAAAAAACCCAATCTAACTCTATGCCATCTATATCGTATTTGTTAACGGTTTCTTCAAGTAAAGCAAATCTCTCATTTCTTACTTCTTCATAAGTCCAATCGAAAGCGTGTTTGCCTCTTCCTTTCAAACACATATTTGGATTATCAATACGAAATTGCCAATTAAATACGTCGTCTTTGATAGAAGGATCAGCAGGATGTGATTGCCTCAAAGAAACAAAGAATTCTATCCCTTTTTCACGGGATCTATCAATAAGAACTTCCAGAGGATCTAAACCCATAGCCTGGAGACTTTTGATGTTTTCATACGCCCTCCAAGCAGATACTTCAGGAAAAGAATCAATATGGGAACCCCATATCTCACCAACCTCGGTATTATGAAACATAGTAGGCCCTGCACCAAAACCATAAACTAATGTATCAACCCCTGTCCCTATTAATTCATCCACAGGTTTCCATGCGTCTTCTAAGCGAAAAGGAGGGTCATAATTATAAATATAATAATGACGAGCATCGTTGTGAAAAAGAAGTTTTCTATCTCTCATTTAGTAACTCCTCAGATTTTAAGTCGGTACCGCACAAAAAACTCATATGCTAAACCCTACTTGAAGTACGATTTCAAGGAATTTTATATTAATTCAATACGATAATCCAATCTAAAAAATAATAGTCGCTATTTACCTGATTACGAATTCATAAATTGAAATTCATTCCATAAAAGTCAGGAATAAAAAACCGTCTATTATTACCTTCAATATTCTATTAACATTTGGATATTCAGTATGAAGGATAAATCTAAAATGTTTATTAGTGCAGTAAAACGAGAATGCA
>CAYPYC010000182.1:0-3047 GCA_964414905.1 uncultured Dehalococcoidia bacterium | reverse complement strand
TTATATCCTCGCTTCTAGCGCATACAACAACACCCACGAAGACTCGTATCTCCGACTTGAATCAATGCCTGATTTATTTTTACCTGAGGATATTCCAAATAATTCATGAGCAGCCACCTTAGCAACTACTAGTATTGATGTCAATGATAATGAAGTAAGTTAATAAGAGTGATATACGATGTCGTTATACTAAATAATGATAGATAAAAGTGTAAATAGCTACGATTAAGGATAGACAGTATTATAAATTTTAATAACAGATTATATGTTTAGAATATAAAGCTATATTTTATTCATCGAAAGGATTAAATATAGATGATTATAGATGGATTCAGCGATTATGATTGTCATATTTTGTTTAAACCCTAGATCATGATTACAATGTTAACTTAGCCTAAAAAAATATGGAGTGAAAAATTCCACAGATGCAAAGTACTAATTCTGGATTATTGAATAAGAAAGATATTTATTTTTACGCCGGAATCGGCGCATCGTTTGTGCTATTAGTTGTGCTGGTAATCACAGGGCTTGCTGATACTGCAGGTGCTGGCGTATTTTGGCTAGCAGGTATTACTTTTGGGATTACAGTCCAAAGGAGTAGGTTCTGCTTCACTTCTGCGTTTAGGGATTACTTTCTACTCGGTCAGACCAGAATACTAAAAGGGATTTTGGTAGGGCTGGCGGTTGCAACAATTGGATTTGCTTTAGTAATGAGCACTGTTGTTCCGAACCCTAGCTTTGGAACACCTCCATCTGATGCAAATGTTTTACCAGTTGGTGCGTCTACTTTAATTGCTGGAACTTTGTTTGGAATTGGGATGGTTTTGGCAGGGGGATGTGTATCTGGTTCTCTATACAGAATGGGTGAGGGTTATATAGGGTCTTGGCTTGCTATTGGCGGAGTACTGATAGGTCTGTTCTTTTTGAATAATACCTGGAACTGGTGGTGGGATAATTTGATATCCAATGAATCTCAAATATGGCTACCAAAATATTTGTCATATAGTTGGTCGTTGGTTGCGACTTTTGCCGCATTGGTTTTGATTTTATATTTGGCCATATGGAGGGAACGTAAGGCTATGGGCGGGTTTGTGATGCCAAACATCAAGAAACGTGATTCTGGTAGTGCACCAAGTAGTTCGGTTGGAGAATTGAGTTCCTACTTTAAAAAATTGATCACTACTGAATGGAATCCGATTTGGGCTGGAGCAATACTCGGCCTCATAAATATTTTACTATTCATCAGGTTCCATCCTATGGGTGTAGTCGGGGAAATATCTAGATGGTCAAGTTCACTGTCAAACTTAATCGGATTTCCTGAGTTGCAGTTGAAAGGCTTGGAAAGCCTAGGTGCTTGCGTGATGGTTGTGGCGGAAGGATCATGGTTTACAGAAGGATTTTTCTTTAATTTTGGGATTATCGCTGGATCCGCTACTTCATCGATCTTGGCTCGCGAATTTAAGGTTCGTATTCCTCAGTCACCTATGAGGTACATTCAATCGATTATTGGAGGAGTGATAATGGGATACGGTGCAGGTCTTGGGGTGGGATGCACACTAGGTGCTTTTTTTTCCTCTGTACCGTCTCTGGCTTTAAATGGTTGGGTATATGCAATTGGGCTTTGTGTTGGTTCCTATTTGGCGGTTCAATGGATAAAAAGGTTTCCGTAGGAATTATCATTGCATTCAATGAATGATTTGACAGAATTAACACTTAAGGACCAGGTATCCAGGATGGAGCTTTTACTTCAACAATTCGACGGGTCCGAAGATGTCGTGATACTTGCGAATTCTCATATGGTTGGCTCTCTTGCATTGAGTAAGTCCGCAATTAGAGGGATAAAATGCCGGGTCACCCCTGATGGGGATGACGGTGTTTGGAAGATTGCCTTTATAACCAACTAGTTGAAGTTTTTGAGCTATTGATAGATGGGAAAAATTTTCCAGTTCACATATTCTTTTTTTTCTTTACAATGTAGGCCTATCGATTAAACGAATAGTAAATGGATATTCATTCAATGGAATTAGACGGAAAAATTGCATTAGTAACTGGAGCTGGGCGTGGGATAGGTAAGGCTACTTCCTTAAAGTATGCAGAAAATGGTGCGGACCTGGTTATTGCTGATATAAATGAAGATCTTATCGAACAAACCGCCTTGGAAGTAAGGAATATTGGTAGGAACTGTATAACCGTCAAGGTAGATGTTGGGGATCTGGAATCCATTGATAACATGATTTCAACTGCGAAAGATCAAATGGGCGGCGTTGATATTCTGTTTAACAACGCAGGCATTACGAAACATATTGGTTACTTCGATATAACTGGTCCCGACTGGGATAGGATTAACACCGTAAATGCCAAGGGTGCTTTTTTCTGCATGCAAAAAACTGCGAAGCTAATGGTTGATCAGGGTAGGGGCGGTAGAATTGTTAACACTGCATCGATAGCTGGAAAGGGGTACCGCAGGTCCTCAAATGCCGCATACGCAGCCAGCAAAGGTTCGGTAATAGCAATGACATATATATGTGCTGGTTATCTGGCTGAATATGACATAAATGTTAATGCAGTTTGTCCTGGAATCGTTAAGACCGACATGCTGGCCGGCATTCTTTCAGGAAGGTCAGGCGATGTCAGTGTAAATATGGATGAATTAGAGTCTAATATGACCTCAGAAGTTCCTTTAGGAAGGGCAAATGAGGCTGATGACATTGCTAACCTGGTAGTCTTCCTATCTGGTCCAGGATCTAGAAATATTACCGGTCAGTCATATAACGTTGATGGCGGCATGATAATGCATTAACGCCCGTCGTTATTAATTGAGGTTAAGAAAAATCTCTATCATGTAAGTCATTGAGCTTAGATAATTGAGACTTGCTCAATCTACGACCAGCAGCGGAAACTGCTTGCTGAATGTGGGCAATTTCAGAAAAACCTACGACTACCCCTGACACTTTTGTATTTTCTAGAACATACTGTATCGACAAGTCCACTGCTTTGGAAGCGCTGATCTGCAAAGACTCTCTGAGAGTTTTCGCTCTTAATTCGTC
>CAYPYC010000181.1:0-3057 GCA_964414905.1 uncultured Dehalococcoidia bacterium | reverse complement strand
AAGCAACGTCAATCACGGCTATATTTCGAAATTAATATCGCGTCAATTAACAATGAATTTAAACTTAGACACGTATCTTATGGATAAAAACAATCATGATCCAGCAACACATACAGCCAGATTTTATGAAGCAACAAGATTGCCTAACTTAAAACTTTTTATTTAATTTTAGAAGTATCTTACTCACATAAAGTTTAATCCCAATGACCATCGCAATCTCAGTCATAATCCCAGTTCTAAACAATAAAAATGGTTTGATTGATACACTTGAATCCGTTACTAATCAATCCATAAATAAATCAAAATACGAGGTGATAGTATCGGACAATGGGTCAACAGATGGTACTTTGGAGATAATAAATCATTACAGGACAATGTATCCTCAAATAACGCTTGTTCAAGAAAACTTAAAGAGTTCATACGCAGCCCGAAATAAAGCTATATTAAAAGCTAACGGCCCTATTTTAGCGTTCATTGATGCAAACATGACTTGCCCGAAAAACTGGCTACAGAAAATAATCGACGTATTCAAAATACTGGACACTGATTATTTAGGAGCAAGAGTAATAACCAAACCTAAAACAAAATCTCTGGCCTCAATTTACAATACTTTAACAAGTTTCCACATAAAAACCGAAATTGAAAAAAACCACTTTTCTCCTACTTGCTGTCTCTCGGTTAAAAAATCGTTGTTCGACCAAATTGGTTTTTTTGATCAAAGGCTTGAATCAGGTGGGGATTGGGAATTTGGAAATAGAGTATTCAGGAAAGGTTTAAAAATGAATTACTCGGGTAAAATTATTGTATACCACCCTAGTCGTTCCAAAATATCTGAATTGATTAGCAAAACACAAAGAGTTGCTAGGGGTAAAGCTCAATTAAAATATTATCATCCGATATTGGCAAAGAATATTTCAAAAAACTATTTCAAATTCAAAAATTATTTGCCTAAAAGACCCTGGCAGATTAAGAATAGGTACAGGTGTGGTTTTTCATTTTCAACAACAACTGCATTAATGTTTTGTTTGTATCCTGCTTTTAGCTTAACTATTTCGTTATTCAGTTTCTTAGTTGAGAGTTATAAATTAAACATTAAACAAAAGTCTACCAAGGAAAATTAAATGCAATCTTTGATTTCTAAACTAAATAACCATGAAGCATCAATAACAGTAATCGGCCTAGGATATGTTGGATTGCCTCTAGCATGCTCACTAACCGAAGCTGGATTTTTAGTTACAGGCATTGATTTGGATAATGCAAAAATTGAAGCTTTAAATAACGGACGTTCATATATTCAAGACATTCCGGACGCTAAAATAGCCAAAATAAATCAACGTAACTCTAATAATTCAGGATATTTCCAAGCTACAAATAGTTATGACAGCATCCCTGATTCTGACGCAATAATCATTTGCGTCCCTACCCCATTAAGAAAAACCAAAGAACCTGATATTTCATATGTATTATCAGCAACAGAAGAAATATCCCATAGAATCACTGGAAACACCTTAGTCATTTTGGAAAGCACCACATATCCTGGTACAACCAACGATGTATTATTAAAAAATATTGCTGACAATAACCCATCATTGAAAATAGGAAGTAATGTATTCATAGCATTTTCGCCCGAGAGAATAGACCCTGGGAGGACTGATTTCACAATAAAAAACACTCCTAAAGTAGTAGGAGGTATCACTCAATCATGTACCAAAGTAGCCGAATCTCTCTATCGTCAAATCACTGAAAAAGTAATCCCGGTTTCAAGTCCGGAAATTGCTGAAATGGTCAAATTACTTGAGAACACATTTAGATTAACTAACATTGCTTTAGTTAATGAATTGGCGATAATGTGTGAGCGGCTCGGAATAAATGTATGGGAAGTAATAGACGCAGCTAGTACTAAACCATTTGGATTCATGCCATTTTATCCAGGACCCGGGCTTGGAGGGCACTGCATACCAATAGACCCACATTATCTAGCATGGAAAATGCAGACAGTCAATTATAAAGCAAGGTTTATCGAATTAGCTGCTGAAATAAATTACGAAATGCCTGAATACGTTTTGACCAAAATAACTAACTCATTAAACTCAATTGGAAAGGCTCTTTCAACATCGGAAATAATGGTTTTGGGCGTAAGTTATAAAGCTGACATCAGTGATATCAGAGAATCACCTGCCCTTGATATAATTCACCTCTTAAAAACTAAATCCGCGAAAGTAGAATACAACGACCCACACGTAGATCAAATCAAAGTCGCAGACGAAAGCTTAAGTTCGAAACCGATAACTGCTACATCACTCCGCAACTATGATTGCTGCGTAATTGCCACTGATCACTCCAAATATGATTGGGACATGATAGTGGAAAATTCCCATTTAGTAATAGACACAAGAAACGCAACCAAAAATATTAAATCTGAAAAAGTAATCAAACTCTAAAACCATTTATTTATATATCAATTGATATGGACTTAGAACACAAAGTAACAAATGATGATTCAAACCTGATAAGCGTTATCTTACCCACTCACAACAGAGCAACTTTACTGACTCAGGCAATAGAAAGCGTATTAAACCAATCTTATTTAAATTTAGAATTAATCGTTATAGATGATGCTTCTACAGACAACACCTCTAATCTAGTAAAAAGTTATTCCGATAAAAAAATCCGCTATATTAAGCATAATGAAAATAAACACGCATCAGCGTCTCGAAATACTGGTATCAGGAACGCAAAAGGAAAATATATTGCTTTTTTGGACGATGACGATACATGGCTACCACATAAATTGGAAAAGCAAGTATCCTTGTTAAACAGTTGTCCTGAATCAACTGGATTGATCTACTGCTGGATGGATTACATAAATAAAAACAATGAAGTTACAGCAAGTATCAAACCAAC
Organism: uncultured Dehalococcoidia bacterium; assembly: GCA_964414905.1. Classification (GTDB taxonomy): domain Bacteria; phylum Chloroflexota; class Dehalococcoidia; order Lucifugimonadales; family OSU-TB39; genus OSU-TB39. Next base: position 153 of record CAYPYC010000181.1, on the reverse strand, counting down.
ACTCAAAGGATATATATTCAAAGACGTTTTAGACAAACAAAGAATTGGGGGATGTCCTACACTTTTAATTCGAAAATCTGTAATATCACAATGCGGCCTATTTGACGAATCTTTATTCAGAGGCAATGATGGAGATTTTATAAGAGCTTTTGC
>CAYPYC010000180.1:0-3079 GCA_964414905.1 uncultured Dehalococcoidia bacterium | reverse complement strand
TTTTGAGAATTCATATTTGGTAGCTAATCTTTCTCCCGTAGCAACAGGTATAGTCGTAAACTTAGCAACTCTACCCATTTCGTATTTATTTTCCGGGGGTACAGGTTCTTCAAACCATAAGGGATCATATTGCTCAAGTCTCTTCGCTAGCCTTATCGCACTTGAAGTAGTCATCTGCCCATGTGTACCAATAAGCAAATCACACTTAGAACCCACAGCCTCTCTAATATTTTTGGTTACCAGCTCAGCATTATCTAAAGCTTCCAATGATAACTGCCTTGGATCGAAAGCTGACATAGGCATGACAGGATCAAATTTAACTGCAGTGAAACCTTCTTCCAAATAAGCTGCAGCCCTTTGGGGAGCAATTTCAGCATCTCCAAAAGCCTCTACTATAGAATCAATTCCCTCAGGATGCAAATTTGCTGGGTACAAATATGTATATGACCGCAATTTTTCATGAACCTTTCCTCCAAGTAATTTATAAATAGGCTTGTTTAATGACTTACCTATAATATCCCAACATGCCATATCTAAACCGCTAAGAACTCCTCCAACACTTAGATCGGGATGCTGTCCGTAATTGCTAGAATAAACAATTCTACCGATTGTTTCGGTGTCAAAAGGGTCCCTGCCGATAATATATCTTTCAAAAATATCTTCAACCATTTTTTCCACAACCTTCGGGCGAAACGGGACACCATATATCTCACCAAACCCATCAATATTATTATCAGTAGTCAATTTAACAAATATAAAATACGGGCCGCCACGATTAGGTGTTACATTCCTTACTGAATAAATTTTGAGATCAGCAATTTTCATTTTTACGCCCCTTTATAAACCCTGATATAAATTCAATATTCTATTACCAATTAAAGGTGTACACAAATAAACACTCGTGCTATAGTTCATTCCAATTAATCACCCAATAGCATTAATACAATAAAGGCAGTTATTATGATAAAAAATAGAACCATATATTTCAACGATGCAAGACATTATTACTTATTCGTTTTTGAACCACCGATGAGTATGGAAGATGCATGGCGGCCAATAGACGAAGTGGCTGGAACTTCTATAGATACGTTTATTTATGGAGTTGCAAGAGGCGATGGTCTATTTTATCCTTCTAAGGTTGGTCTGCCTTTTGGAACTGACACTCACCCATTCGATTCAGCAGCATATTACAGGGTGTTTTATAAGATGCAAAGCCTCATCGAACGTGGATTAGACCCTCTTCAGGTATTAATAGACAGAGCTCACTCAAAAGGAATGGAATTTTTCCCTAGTCTTAGAATGAGTGACACACCTGGATTAAACCAAGATTTCCATGTGAACCAGGGTGGAAGAGGGCACATGCATAAAGAAACACGAGATCACCAATTTAACGTAATTAAAGAATTATTGTACGATTATAAGTCGGACGGCATCGAGCTCGATTTTGCCGCTGCTCCGGGCGGCACAGATTACTGGTTTAACGAACAAGATGCTAAAGAAAATGCTCATGTAATGACTGATTGGGTAACTGAAGTCTCAGAAATGGCTAGAAGCAGAAAGAGCAGCAAGCCTTCTATAGGTGCGCGTATTTATCCAACAGAGCAGATGAATACAGATCAGGGGTTAGAAATCAAGAAGTGGGTAGAAAAAGGATTGATTGACTGGGTAGTTTTGCTTTCATATACAGATTTTAAATTAGACCCGGACATGCCAATGGAATGGATTATAGACTTGTGCCATGCCAATGACATATCCGTATATGGGATGTTACAACCTTATTCTATAGATGAAAGTGCCGGTGCTCCTGAAAGAGTACATGCTAAACCAGAAGTTACTCGTGCTGCCGCATCCAATTTTTATTCTAAAGGCGTTGATGGACTTTACACTTGGTTCCTACGATGGCCGCTTTCAAATCCTGAACGACAAACATTAACTGAAATAGGCGATCATGACCTTGTTAAAATGGAAGATAAAAATTACGTTTTAAGACATAAAACTGAGGCGTCCGAAGCGCGTGGATATGGAGCAAATATACCAATTGAAATACCTTCAGCAGACCCTACTAAAAAATATCGGATTCCTTTTTATGTTTCAGACGAATTTATTGAAAAAGCATCCTATATTAAACAAGTGAAACTTCGTTTAAATATTGCTAACTTGTTGTCAGATGACAAGTTAACGATAGAACTTAATGGAGAATCTTTAAAAAACGAACCTATAACTCGAAATTATGGTAGACCATTTGATCCATACGGGGCTCAATTGCTTGAATTTGACTTGCGAAATATTAAACCGAAAACAGGGAATAATGAATTATCGATTTCGTTAGATGCTAGACCAGAAGATATGGCTAGCGGCATCACTGTTGAAAAAGTTGAGTTATCAGTCGAATATGGATCATACCCTTCAACCTTATAATAATGTTTTACATTAAAGACAGTAAGGCTCTATAAAACTAAATTATTTACTAAAAAACTTAAAACCCAAAATCCTAGTTAGTAACGCTTTACGGATATTTTTCCACTCAGTTTCAACAGCGGATGGATCTAATTCAAGTGCGATATTACTATATTGAGTAGCTGCAAAATACCAGGTTATATTTGTAACACTTTCTCTTATAGAAGGCACCAAATCTCCAATAATTATCCCATATTCTATAGGGGTCTGAGCGTTTCTGAGAGGTATACCCCCTAAAGTAGCTAATCTCATCATCTTTATATATGGCTTTTCAACCAATGACCTGCCTCTAAGACTCATAGACCATATTAACCATATTAATGTTGGAACAATAATAATAAGTGTTAGCCACATGACAATAGGGTAGGGGAAATCTTGAGAACCCGCTGAATCAGGCTGCACAATTGGTTCCTCTAAAGTATCCTCATCACAAAAAGGAAAATCAAATTCATTTTCAATAGAGCATTCTGGTTCAATAAAATCATCAACACTGTCTAAAGAAAGATTATTGTCTAAAAGTAAGTCCGACAAAGTTGGTTCACCAACACCTAACATACCTTTCCTATCGAAAGACCTGTCTAATTTGTCCCATTTTGGAGTAGGTTCAAAATCAATCCACCCA
>CAYPYC010000179.1:0-3107 GCA_964414905.1 uncultured Dehalococcoidia bacterium | reverse complement strand
AGGTACGCTTAATTTATTAGATAGAAACGTTAATGCCAACTTAGCAATTGAACAATTCGTGATTTCATTGCCCACCGTTAAGTCGGAAACTAATTAATCATCTAAAGTTGAGTCTAGCAACCTAAGCGCAAAATCAAAATCATCCGGAATAAAGTGGCCTATACCTATTGGCACTTCACTTTCTAAATATAAAAACAATTTGACCGATCTAGAGTTTTGTAAAGTAGATTCTACTGATTGTTGAATTTCTGAAATTTCATGCAAATAATTTGATACATCTGTAGAAGTATCTTTTGCAGCAATTTTTTCTGGTATGTTTTGTTGTATTTGCTCAGAAACAGAAGCAAAATCGAAAGTGTAAGTTAATCTGGTAACACTCATGACAATAATCATTGAAGCAATTATGCCAAATGTTAAGCCTAATAACATACCTCCTAATTTATCTATCAGTGAAGAAATTCCAAGGGTGACAAATCCTACCAATGGTTTTATTTTACCTATAGCGAAATAGGCCGAAGTAATACATATCAACAATATAGCAACATAAATAATCACGCTGATTGATTTAACCAAGGAGAGAGATAAATCAAATTCATAAAAATTTGTAGATATATTATCAGCGAATTGTCCGGCTATAAATGTGCCTATATATATGCTGATTGCAACACCGGCAGCTCTAAGTAAGCCGATTTTCATTCCCAATAAAATCGACGCAACAAATATTATAATTATTATTAAATCGAACCAGTTCATATATTAATGATATAAGAAATAACTTAATCTGGGAATTCTTGGATAGTGATTGAAATTATTTCAATTGTATTTATCTGGAGTGGTTTTAATGTACTTTAGAGATATGAAGTCAATCAAATCTTGATTATTCTTACCTTTTAAGTTTAAAGCATAAGTTGAGTTTATTGATATGGAGATGTCTTCCTCTTTCAGAAATAGAGCGAAAATGGTTTGGTTGATACTTATCATTAATGTTATTGCTTTTGTAATGTTGACGCTTGCTGGGGGCTCAACTGACACTGAAGTACTGATTAAGTTTGGTGCGTTATCTAGCAACTTAATTTCAGAAGGTCAGTACTGGAGATTTATAGCTTGCGTTTTTCTTCACGCTAATCTTATGCATCTTGGTGTTAATGCATTTAGTTTGTTCATATTTGGTCCAACTGCTGAAATATTTTTTGGAAGAATTAAATTCTTGGTGATTTATTTGATTTCGGGTGTTGGTGGAAGTATCACTAGTTATGTCTTTATAGATCCAAGAAGTATTGGTGTAGGTGCCAGCGGTGCTGTTTTTGGTGTTTTAGGTTCTATAGCAGTGTATTATTATTTGAACCAACATATATATGGCAAATATGGTAGAGGAATGATGGGGGGTATCGGGGTAATTGTTTTGTTAAACCTCGGGTTCGGTTTCACTGTTCAAGGCGTGGATAACTGGGCTCATATAGGAGGTTTGTTATTTGGTATATTGGCAGCATTTGCATTACAAAAACATCGAACTGAGTTAGGTTTTGGAATTTTTGGAACTTATTTTCTTCGAATAATAGTTTTAGCGATAATCTTGGTTGGAGTTTTGGTATTTGTAGCTAAAGATAACCCTGTGAATAGTCTTAATAAAGCTCAAACTCTTTTTGAAGAAAAAAAATACGCGCTCTCTATACATCAATTAGAAGAGATTATTGATAATAATCCTAATTGGGGTAAGGCTTATTTATTGAGAGGAAAGGTTCTGGGTGAATATATAGATGAATATGCCGGTAAAGATGATTTAATAAAGGCAGTACGTCTCGGTGACGAAAATACAAGAACAGAAGCTATAAAATTACTTACAGATTCGAATAATTGATTTTGTTTTTGTAAAATATTATTGACCGTCAACTTGAGATAGACATTGTTATTACGATTAAGATAAATTCAAGTTAAGAATAATTAATAACACAAAAAACTTTAGATATGAAAAATTTAACAATAGGCGTAATCGGTACTTCAAATCCTACAAAAAAAATTGAGAAATTAGCTGAAGAAGTAGGTTATCATATAGCAGCTAACGGTGTTGTTGTGATCTGTGGTGGATTAGGTGGGGTGATGGAAGCAGTATGTAGAGGTGCTAAGTCGAATAATGGAAGAACTATAGGTGTTTTGCCTGGTTCGGATTCAAGCGACGCTAATATGTGGGTTGATAGTGTTATTTGTACAGGTATGGGTGAAGCAAGAAATTTAATAATAATAAAATCAAGCGATGCAGTTATAGCAGTTGGTGGAGGATATGGCACATTATCTGAAATGGGTTTTGCTCTTAAACTGAATAAACCTATAATTGGGTTGCATACGTGGGGGTTGGAAAATCCGAATATGGATAGCTTAGCACTAAAAACTTCACATGATCCGAAAGAGGCAGTTTCAGACGCAATAAAGTTAGCAAAATCTCGATTTGGGGAAAACAATTGACTCATATAGCCAAAGTCGTTGGAAGAGAAATTATAGATTCGCGAGGTGAGCCTACTATAGAAGTGGATGTTTATACCTCTGATGGCTCTTTAGGTAGAGCTGCAGCACCATCTGGTTCCAGCACTGGAAGTAGAGAAGCAAAAGAAAAAAGAGATGGAGATGGACGATTTCATGGTAAAGGAGTGTTGAAGGCAGTTAGCAGCGTAACTGATGAGATTGAGCCGGCTATAATTGGGAAATCTGTTTTCGAACAAAATTATTTAGACGAAATATTAATAAATATTGACGGTACGGCAGATAAAAGTAGGTTAGGCGGGAATACTTTAGTTGCGACATCTCTAGCGATAGCTAAGGCCGGGGCTGCTAGCAAAAGTGTTCCGTTGTTTAAATATCTAAATCAAGACAGCTCTAAATTTTTATTGCCATGTCCCATGCTAAACATAATTAATGGAGGCAGGCATGCTATAGATTCGGTTGATATTCAGGAATTCATGATTGTGCCTGCTGGATTTCAAACCTTTGCTGAAGCTCTTAGGGCGGGTTCGGAAATTTTTCAAGCGTTAAAAAGTTTACTTCGAGATGAAGGCATGATAATCGGTTTGGGTGATGAAGGAGGCTTCAGTACGAAGTTAAAATCTAACAAAGAT
>CAYPYC010000178.1:0-3153 GCA_964414905.1 uncultured Dehalococcoidia bacterium | reverse complement strand
AAAGATTCAAAATCAACATTTTCTCTGTCCATTTTACTTATATAGATACTTCTAGGTATTTTATGGGTGCTAGCTAAATTCCACATCTGGATTGTTCCAGTTTCAATTCCTGCAGCAGCAGATATCACTATAATTGCGGATTCTGCAACTCTTAAACCAGATATCACCTCTCCTCGAAAATCAGCGTATCCAGGAGTGTCAATCAAATTGATTTTATGGTCTTTCCAGATGGTTGGGAGAATTGTAGTTTGTACACTCGTCTGTCGCTTTTGTTCTTCGGGCTCGTAGTCAGAAATGGTTGTTCCGTCTTCTATTTTACCAATTCTTGAAGTGTGCTTTGCAGCATATAGCATGGATTCACCAAGCATTGTTTTGCCTGAACCGCCGTGTCCCATTAAAAGTACGTTGTGAATATTTTCAGCATTGATTTTAGCCATGTTAACCTCGTTTGCGCCTAAATTTCGTTAGTATCACACTGCAACGTCAATGAATATTAATATAGTAAACCATCGCAGATATAATTAATCTATATTCCCATGATGTTATATCCAGTGTCAACATGGATAATTTCTCCAGTTATGCCACTAGATAAATCACTTGATAAAAACAAGGCGGTTTTAGAAACTTCTTCGGTGGTGATATTTCTTTTGAGAGGAGATTTTTCTTTATGTATGTTTTTCATATCCCTATACCCAGAAATGACTCTCGAAGAAAGAGTGTCTAACGGACCAGCTGAAATTGCATTAGCTCTTATATTAAGGTGTCCGAGGTCCGAAGCTATTTGTCTAATTTCATTTTCTAATGCTGCTTTAGCCGTCCCCATTACATTGTATCCTGGAAATACCCTGGTTGACGCCTGATAGGTCATAGATATGATTGACCCTCCATCAGTCATATATTTTGAACCATAACGGACAATGGGTATTAATGAATAAGCGCTAATTGTCAATGCTGTGATAAACCCGTTTTTGGAAACATCAACAAAGGGTCCTCCTAAATCATCTTTATCTGCAAAGGCAATGCTATGAACAATAATATCAATTGTCCCAGATTTAGAAGCATCTCCGATTTTGTGCATTGCATTTTCAATTTTTGAATCTTCACTTGCGTCGCATTCAACTAAAGTGCTTGGTTGGTTTAATGTTTTTGATAATGATTCAACCGAATTAAAAACACGTTCATTTTGATAACCAATAATTACTTCAGCACCAGCTTGGTCAAGGATTTTTGCTATATCCCAAGCGATACTTCTGTGATTTGCAACTCCAAATACTACTGCTGTTTTTCCAGTAAGATCTATGGGATACATTGTTTATTTCTCCTAGTTATAAAGTAATATGGGCACTAATCCGATTCGTCAATTTAATTATTATAATCAAAATCTACTGAGAATCCTGTGACGGTTGGTTTTTGATCAAAATCTATTTCTTGTTGGTTATCTAATTTGAGTTTTAGATCATTATGGTTTTTGATATGACTACCGTCAAATAAAAGAATTCTTTCTGAGTCAATTTCAGATGGGATTTCTCTCAAAAAATTTGTTGAGTTATTATTAATTCGCAAATAGATGTTGTCCGATTGGGCAAGATTTTTGACAGTTACGGAAACAGCTATTGTAACTTTTGAATCGGGCTCTTGTAGTAAAGATTCGGAAATAGATATTGATAAATCTAATTCGCTGCCGTCGTTATCGAAAGTGACGGGGAGTTGAACTTTTGGTATTGCATTGCTGAATGCAGCCCCTAATTGAGAAAAATAATTTCTTCTCGTGAAATTATCAATCTGGTATTTTTTGTTACTATTTTTTAAATCATCTAAACTAGCGATTTCGTTTAACATAGAATGTTTCCATTCCGCATCTATGCTGTGGTAGTTAAATAGGTAAATCCCATCGCTCTCTTTACTTAGATAGTGGTGTGCGATTCCACGAACTTCATCATTGTCTTTAGTGGGTCTTAAACGTTCGATACAACCTAGTACCTTAATGTCAGTATTTTTTGAAATAGCAACAAATTCATCAATAGGAGTTGAATAAGGAATAAAACCTCCGCCAGCTATAACTATGTCAACTAATTCTTTTTTCATCCATTGTTCCACATCAAGGCCAATTCGGGCAGAATCGTGCAAAGTAGCTGGAACTCTTACTGCTAACTTCACATCCCTCCCTGTCGACTCGATTAGATGATCTATTTTATCTTTTACCTTTTTAATCAGATCAGTAGCAAGGTGCCTATTGTCGTAGGCTTCTTCTACACGAAAAAAAGCAGGATGTCTGAACCAATCAAGTTCAATGCCGTCTACGTCAAATTTTTCAATAAGTTCAGTTATGATGCTTAATCGGTGATTCCTAACTTCAGGAAAAGCAAAGTCCATACCAGTTCTTATGCCATGTTCAAGTGTGCCTTTTTCGAATTTTTCGCCAGGCCTGCCAATAAGAAGGTCTGGACGCTCTCTCCTGAATCTTCCATAAGTCGGTGAATTGATATCTATCTCATAATGTTCATTCATACGCAGTGAAGGGAAAAATTTTATTCCTGCTTCGTGACATAATTTTGACAATCCTGTGACGGGTCCACCGCACTCATCTATAAGTGCCTGAAGGTTTGCAGCGCGTATTTTTGTACTTTCATCGAGATTTTCGTATCCATCTCCAATACGCTCGCCTATTTCTGTTTCATAATCGTAAACTTCATGACCTCCTACAGACCACAATAATGTAGTTAAAGGAGTATCCTGATAAGTATCAATCATCTTATTTTTTAAGTCAGATAATTTAAGCAAATGTTCTTTTTGATTTATTATTTCTCCGTCATCGTTTACAAATATCTCCACTTGCTTAGTCTTAACCATTATTAATAGATACTCCTGTTAGTGTTTATATAGAAGTTTAGCGAAATTTTACATTTGGTCGATATATTTCAACTCTTCTTCTAATTCAGCTATCCCATGGAAATGCTCTAGTAGGATTGTCGCATCAAGTTTTTTGATTTGTTCGTGCAAATTTTTGGGCAGAGTTCCTTTACCGACGCTTAGGTGGGAATCTTTTCTGCCACGATTGTCATAAAGATAATTATCACTCCAGTGAACATGTCGTATCAGTTCAGGTCGTTTTAGAAAAGCCATAACACGTTCTTTTCGTGTTTCATCATCTTT
>CAYPYC010000177.1:1169-3158 GCA_964414905.1 uncultured Dehalococcoidia bacterium | reverse complement strand
GGGGGGGGTCACTAGCGGTCACCGGCGGCCGAACATTTTTTTTCATTTCCTGAATATATTTCAAGACCCGCATTGACCCATTCGTTTATCTTATTTGGAGAAAGTCTTTGAGATATAAATGGTACTGATTTAATATAGTCCAATACTGTTTCCGGTGATGTTTTATCTAGAATAAATATTGAAGAATTTATTAATTCGATATGGTGATTGGTGTCAATTTCCTTTATGCAATTACTGTATGTTGAAAGCCAATTGGATATGTTTGTTTTCTTATAAGGCACTATCGTACTTAGAAGCTGTACTAAGCTATTCCTAGATGATGGATTAGTTTCCTTAACCGATTGAATCGAGGTTTCTATAAATGATTTAGTATGTTGCCAGTAGTTTGTTATTACCAAATCAATCAATTTTATATAGTCGATTTTTTTTTCAGGAATCAGCGTAAGTATCTCAGGGAGCAATTTCAAACATTCTGTCGCGGCGTCGTATGAATGACTGGCAAGGTTATTTATGATTAGTATAAGCTTTTTTAAGTTAACTATATTACTGCTGCGCAGCAGTAAATCTCCTGTATCGAAAAAGGTACAGGCTAGATTGGTGGATTTCCAAGTACCAGTATATAATCCAATTCCCATAGACACCCATTCTTCTAAGTGTCTTGATCTTAGTATGCCGAGTGTTTTGGGGCTATTAGAAAAAAAACTGATGGCAATGGGATTAGACTTTTGAGATATTATTAAGCCTTGTTGCATCCATTCGTAGAAATAATTGTAAGGTATCAATTTGGCTACTGCCGGGCTTACCTGGTAAAATTTGACGGCTATTTCCCAACTTCTTACGCCCTTTCTAAGTTCAGCTATTTTTATGCCAAAATTTGCCCATTCTAGTGTTTGCTCGGGGTTTAACATTTCAGACATGGATTGCTGTGATTGGGAATATGAGTTAGCAAGTTCTATCGGGAAAGATTGTAGTTGCAAATCGATATTTTTGGGCATTAAATAGGCCTTCCGTTAATATTATTCACGTTCAATCATTGTTAGTAATTCTGTCAATATTCTAGCTGTTGCACCCCATATGAAATTACCTCGGTATGAATAGCAGTTATATTTCAATGGTTCATTGTTTGTTACGCGAAATTCACTCCTCAAATTTTCCTGTTTCATTAATTCGCTTATCGGTATTTCAATGATTAAATCGACCTCTTTTGGATTCGGTGAGAAATTAAGTTTTGAATTTGTTGTTGCAACATATGGAGTGATTAAATAATTTGATGATGTAGGTACATCACTTAATCTACCTATTATATCGATATTAGCATACGAAATCCCCATCTCTTCTTCAAATTCTCTTAAGGCGGTAGAAAGAAGATCTAGGTCATTTTTGTCCATCCGGCCACCAGGAAAACTTATCTCTCCTTTATGGTCCTGAACATCGTTGGTACGCTTGTTGAACAATATTTTGTAGGTGGAGTTTGCAGATATTATTAATACGATGACTGATGATGGAATTAAGGTTGCATTTAAATTCGATTGAGTTTCACGTAAGTGTGATTTTAGTTGTACTTTAAGTTTTTCTATCAAATTTTAATCCGAAATTTTGTAATCAAGGAAAAATCGCTGATATTATTTCGTTTATACTTTGCTGCAATGTTAAATCATCAGTTGTTGACCAATTGACTGCGACTTCGCAAGCTCTACGGGCATCTATACCAGAAGAAATTAATTTGCCAGCGTATATTAATAGTCGAACACTTGCTCCCTCTGCCAATCCTTGGTCCTTTAAATTTCTTATCTTTTCCCCAAGTCTGGCTAATTGCATTGATGTGGCTTTATCTAAACCAGATTCATGGTGTATTATTTCGGCTTCAATATCAACAGGGGGTGGATTAAACTCAATTGATACGAAACGTTGTCTAGTACTATGTTTTAAGTCTTTTAAAGCGCTCTGGTATCCTGGGTTATAAGACAATACTAACAAAAATCCATCAGA
>CAYPYC010000177.1:230-1159 GCA_964414905.1 uncultured Dehalococcoidia bacterium | reverse complement strand
AAGTTCGCCCTTTTTATCTATTGGTAAAATTCGTCTATGGTCTGTCAGCGGATGGATTAAAACTGTTGTATCTTTTCTAGCCTCAACTATTTCGTCCAAATAGCAAATCCCACCTGACTTTACGGCTCTGGTCAAAGGTCCGTCTATCCATTCAGTTTCGTTGCCCTTTAATAAGTATCTCCCAACTAAGTCGCTAGCAGTTAAGTCTTCATGACAAGCAATAGTTATAAATGGTATGCCGCTAGATTCATCATTTTGGGGTTTTGTTTTACTCGTCTGTTTTATCTTGGTGAGGTTAGCACCCAATTTATATGACATATATTCAACAAATCTAGTTTTCCCAACTCCCGTAGGGCCTTTGAATAATATTGGTATTTTACTTTTGTACGCTGCTTCGAATATTTGGACTTCGTCATTTATTGGTATATAAAAAGGTTCTTTTTGAATTCTAAATTCTTCTACGATGTAATTTTGATACAACGTTTTAGTGTTTGTTGGCATCTACTATTCCTTATTGTGGTTAATGAATTTTCTTTCCCAAATTTCAGCAAGATTATTTGTAAGTTCTTGTATTGTACCGTTGTTTGCGATTACTTCGTCTGAATGTTTTGATCTTGTATCATTATCTATTTGAGAATCCATGCGTGATTGTATTGCTTGGTGGTTTATGTTATCTCTCTTTTTCACCCTATTAAAAATAATAGATGTTTTTGATTCAATTGACCATACTTCGTCTACAATATCTTTCCAATTTGCCTCTATCAATATTGCTGCTTCAATCACTACTATATCAACTTCATCTAATCTAAATTGATTTAGCTCTTTAATTACAAGATTTTTAATTTCAGGATGGCAAATACTGTTTAATTTATCTAATTTTGATTTAGAGGAGAAAACGAGTTTTGCAAGTTCAGATCTGACTATATCTC
>CAYPYC010000177.1:0-220 GCA_964414905.1 uncultured Dehalococcoidia bacterium | reverse complement strand
AGATTGTTTGACCGAATTCTTTGACTATTTGTTCCCATACTTTTGTGTTTTTTTTATAAATATGATGCCCAAAAGTATCAGCATTAATTGTTTTAGCACCGAATTTCGCTAAAATCTCAGAAGCTTCAGTTTTACCGCTTCCTATGCCACCAGTTAAGCCTATAACAAACATAAATTTTTTTTCGCTATTCATTTATTTTGGAAATGTAAATATATTCTC
>CAYPYC010000176.1:0-3180 GCA_964414905.1 uncultured Dehalococcoidia bacterium | reverse complement strand
ACGCGGTCCTTTGAGTGTCGCTATAATCATGTCTGATACTCCAAACTTTGTTATTCAGTATTTTATTAGCTGATTATCTTTTTTGATATTTTCTTGAAGAGGATTTCTTTTTGTTTCTATAGTCAGGAGCTTTCATAGGAACCACTTGTGAGATATATCCATCTTGTACTCTAGAGGTTATTGGGTCAAGTTCATCTTTAAAATCTAACATGCTAGTGATAATAGTAGGTAATCTTGAATTATGTCTGTACACTATAATTTGATAAAGTTTTTCTATAGCCCAAGTACTGCTTCTTTCTTTGCCGAGATCGTCCAATATCAATAAGTTTGCATTTTTGACCTCATCGAAAAGTATATCGTATTGGACATCACTTTGAGGATTGAACGTAAATCTTAAATGGTCCATAAGTTCTGGGACGAAAGCGAAAAATATGCTTGAATTTCTTTTGATTTGTTCTACAGCTATTGCTATAGCTAAATGAGTTTTTCCTACTCCTGTTTCTCCGTAAAGAGTCAGCCATCCATCTGGATTTTTAGCGAATGATTGAGCGGATTTTAATGCCGCTGTCAAACTTGAATATTGGTCGTTCGTTAAATTTTGGCGTTCAAGTACGAAATTCTCAAAAGTCATTGTTTTCTGCATTGTTATTGGAATATCGCCAATATTAGCGGTTGTTTGGGAAAGCGTTTTGCCTAAATCTAAAATCTGTCCATTATTATCATCTTTTATTCTAGACAAAATATACGGATCAAATTTAGATAGATTGTCACCAATTGTAATAATCGTAGGGAGTTCTAAATTGTACCTGTGATTGATAATTTGCCGTAATTTTTCTTGAGCCCATGTTGAACTTATTTGTAGTCCTAAATCATCTAGGATTAAGAAGGGAGTATTTTTAACTTGCTCAAATAATTCACTGTATGATGTTTCACTGGTAGGGTGAAATGTAGATCTAAGATGGTCCACAAGGTCTGGGACATGAACAAAAAGTACCAAATGTCCTTTCTCAATAATTGAATGTCCAATGGCTGAGGCCAAGTGTGTTTTTCCGCTGCCGTGTGGTCCTGTTAAAATCAACCAACCCTTTAGATTATCAGTATATTCTTTTATCTCATTTAAAGATTCTAAATATTTTGCATTTACCGCTTTATCGGATTTCCAATAATCTTTTTTTAGTGTTTGGAATGTAAATCTTTTCAAACTTTCCAGATTGCTGTACCTATACAGTTTTTTGTTTTTTTCAGTATCGATTTTGGTTGACTGGCATTCACATATCAGAACTTTCCCAAAGTCTTTGTCACCTACGGGTACGTTTTTAGTTTGCCATCCAACACCGTTACATTCTGGACATGAGTTGTCGTTATCAGGGGTCAAATTCTGTATTGAATTATCACCTTCTGAAGTATTGGTTATAGCCACTTTTTTTAGAATGTTCCCCAATTCTTCCATCGTTTTTACCCTCCCTATGCCAATTTTCTAGGATGGTTTTAATATAGTTCCAACTTCTTTTGTTTCTAAGTACAGATTCTTTGAATGCACTTGTTATCCATGAATTTGGATAAGTCGTTTCAGCGATTTTTAACTCATCTGCAATAATTGGATTGAGTGTTCCAATGTTGTCTTCATAGAGTTTAAAAATATTGGGTGATTCTGCTGAAACATCTCCGTCAGGTTGAAAAACTGAATCGGATTTATCAAGTTGCTGGGTTTTGTTTAGCATTGTTTTATTTCTAGTGGTATTAAATGCTACAACAGTGCTGGTTGATTTTGATGTGTCTATTTCATGACATATCAAAAGATTGCTGAATTGAGGGTTTTTTATCATTGATAAACATGTAGCATGCATTGCGATATCTGATTTGGTGCTAATAATAGCATGTACTATTTTATCTGCCATAATTTCTTCTATAGTAAGGTATTTTGGAACTCTTTTTATTTGATTTATCATCCAAATAATTCTCAATATAAATTTCAAATCGTTTATATCGTCAATTTGATTTAATAATTTTCCGAATACCGAATTGGGTGTAGGAGTGTATCTTATGTCTTTTGGTGTATTGGTTGATGCCATTAGGATGTTTTTTAATTAAGGACTAGCGTTTGGATATTGTAGACTATCAAATTTAACTATGTCTCTATTGAAATAAAGAGGGACTGTTCCGGTAGGGCCATTTCTATGTTTAGCTACAATTATTTCAGCTATGTTTTCGGGATAAGGTTCAGTTGGGTTAGACTTTTCCCAGTCTTCTCGATTTGAATAAACGTCTTCTCTGTATATGAAAGCTACAATGTCAGCATCTTGTTCTATGCTGCCACTTTCTCTTAAGTCTGATAAAACTGGGCGATGTGATTGTCTTTGTTCAGGTGCTCTGCTTAATTGAGAACAAGCAATTACAGGTACCTGTAAATCTCTGGCAATACCTTTAATAGATCTGGAGAAATCACCCATTTCTTGTACTCGATTGTCACTTCTTCCACTGCTAGTGCTCATCAATTGTAGATAATCTATTATCAATAAGTCCAAACCTCTTTCGGATTGTAGTCTCCTAGCTTTACCTCTGATTTCTACTACCCCCTGGATGGGAGTATCGTCAATATAGATTTGTAATTCTGATAGTTTACCAATTGCCTCTGTGATTCGCTTTGCTTCCTGTTCACTATAGACGCCGATGCGAAGTCTATGGCTATCTACATTTGCATCACTTGAAAGCATTCTTACGGCTATTTGCTCGGCACTCATTTCTAGACTGAATATTCCTACTTTTGCTCCGTTTTCTGATGCATGCCTTGCGATATTAAATGCTAGAGTACTTTTTCCTAAGCTAGGTCTTGCCGCTACAACAATCATGTCTGATCTTTGCATACCATTTCCTAACATTTTATCTATGTCAGCAAAACCTGTTGGTATAGTTGTTAATTCACCGTCATCTTCTTGAGATGCTGTTTGTTCGAGATGGTCATCTAAAACTTCTCTGATATGTACAAAATCACGCGTGCTTCTTCCCTGTCGTACTTGGTACAAGAGTTCCTCTGCTTTGCGAATTGCAGTATCTGTATTTGCTGGGCTTTCATAGCCTATTTCTGCAATATCGGTAGCAGCTGATATCAGGTTTCTCATTATGGAGGCGCGATGTACTATTTCTCCATAATGTTCAACGTGTACTGAGGTTGGAACTGAT
>CAYPYC010000175.1:0-3187 GCA_964414905.1 uncultured Dehalococcoidia bacterium | reverse complement strand
CTACAGCAGCACCTGCTGCTCCTAGTGGTGGTTTTGGACCCTTTATTCCCTCCGGTGGTGCACCACCCCCTGCTGCAACTGCAACTCCGACTATGGATGAATTACTTGAATTGACAATAGAAGAATCCGTCGACCAGTTTAATGATGCAGATGCTGAAGCAGTAGCAGGCTGGATTTCAAAATTGTCGCCTAGCAGGTCAGCTGCAATATTTGAATTGATGGATATTGAAAAACTTATCGAAGTGTTTAATACGCTTACAGCAGAAACGGCAAGTGCTGCTTTAGAAGAAACATCCTTAGCCAAAAATGTCGAAATATTTGGTCTGTTGGATTCTGAGAAAGCTGCCGGAATTATTATATTGCTCTCACAAGAAAAAGCTGCGGATGTAGTAGAACAATTATCTGCTACGGTTGTTGCAGCAATGTTAGAATTTGGTGAAAGTGCAGATTTCGCAGAAATCTTTAATTTAGTTTCTGATGGCCAAACGGCATTGATTTTAGAGGCTGTTTCAGCAGGGAAAGCTGCAGAAGTATTGGTTTTACTAAGATTATCAAAAGCTGCTGGAGTTGTTGAAAGTATCGATGTGGAGAAAGGTGCGGCTATATTTGAATTAATAAACCCTGTTTCTGGGGCATTTATATTGGAAACAGTTTCATCCCAAAAAACATCTGACTTGTTGTCGATAGTCTCGGCTGTTCAAGCTGGAACGGTTATGGAGAATTTGACCACATCTAGTTTAACAGGCGTTATAAAATTAATGTCTGAAAAGAAAATGATATATAGATTGCCGGTGATGTCCGCAGAAAGATTTTTCTTAGTACCGGCATCTGTAATGTTGGAAGCATTGCCTAGCGTTCCTGCTGAAGCTATCACTAAAGAAGTGACTCCCACTTCAGTTGGTAAAAAACCAGAGGTTGTTTTATCAACACAAGGATCTTCTATTTATCAGCAAACCTCTGTTGATGAAGATTCATGGAGCACCATAATATCCAGCCCTCATCCACTCGACCAGGTCTTAGCTAAATTTGATACGGATATAGATGAAGTTATTATAACTATACAAGAGGAAGATGGGACAACTATAGGTCTCCCTCTGGATCAAGGAGAGGTCTTATACTCTGCCTTCAGTATTTCTCTTGACGGAGATATAGCTTCAAACATGACGTTAGGTCATGTGAGCTTTTATGTAGAGAAAAATTGGTTGGATAGTAGAAATATTCATAAATGGTCTATACGTATAAAACGATATGATGAATCAATAAGTAAATGGGTTGAACATACAGCGAAAAGAATTGGTGAAGATGAAGAAAAGGTATATTACACCGTTGCATTACCAAGCTTTTCGAATATGGCTGTGATTGGATCTAATTCCATACCTTCACCTGAATATGCTGTCAGAAATCTTGTGCTAAAACCTGTTTTCCCAACTGCTGGAGAGGATTTTGATATCAATGCTCGTGTGAGCAATACTGGAAACGATACTCTTGTTTATCCAGCTAACCTTTGGATAGATGATATTATACAGGACTCTCAAATTTTACTTGTTGAACCTGGTGAAACTGTCACCTTCTCGTTTACAGAAAACAAAGCTAGTGGCAGATATGGATTAAGAGTCGAGAGACTGCTTGCAACATTCCAAGTAAGATCCAAGGTTGTGCCAGTCGCTGTTCCTGTTGTAACACCTAAGCCTACTCCTGTTGCTGTAGTGGCACCTAAGCCTACTCCAAAACCAGTAGTGGCTGCACCTAAAGCGACACCTGCTCCTGCACCTAAAGCAACAGCTACTCCTGCACCTAAAGCAACAGCAGTACCAGTTCCTACAGCTGTAGTAGTTGCAACTGCAACTCCTTTACCAGTTGTAAAAGAAGCAACACCTACACCTCAACCGACTCCAACTGTGGTTCCGGTGGTAGAACTTCCTGTTGAAGAAGATGGTGGGGGGAACACGGTAATTATTATTGTTATTGCAATAATTGTTCTAATCATCTTAGGTGGAATTGGATTTGTATTTATGAAAGGTAGAGGTGGCCCTGGTGGTGGCAGTTCTCCAGATACTGGAAAGGATTCAAATTATACTGAATTGGATGATTTAATAACTAGCAATAATGATGATCAAGAAGAAGATTCAAAATAATTGAAAATTTGAATTATTAGTCGCGCAGGATTACCTACCCTTTATTGAATTTCCCATAATATTTGTGGTTTAGCTTTTTCAATGTATACAGATATCATATCTATCTTAGAAATTGATATGTTTCGATGACGATTAGGTGTTAAAACAATTGTTTTATTAATACCGCAAAGAGTATAATATATTATACATATTGAAGTGTAAATTTATCTTGCCATAAATTAAAAATTGTCGAGGAAATTCTCGAATATGGCTAAGATACATGACTGAATATCAAACGGAGAGTTGTACTTTATGGACGATTCAATAATTTCTGCAAAAAATGTACATAAAATATACGGTACAGGCAGTTTAGTTGTTAATGCCTTGAACGGGATTGATATGGAAGTAGAGCGTGGAGAGATGATTGCAATAATGGGACCTTCTGGATGTGGCAAAACTACTTTGTTGAACTGCTTATCTGGTTTGGATAGTATTAATTCCGGTAATATCTTTGTGGAGCACCAACCTATTCATGATTTATCTGACGATAAAATGAGTGAATTTCGTTCCAAATCGATGGGGTTTATATTTCAAACCTATAATTTACTGCCTGTTTTAACTGCTAGAGAAAACGTAGAGATGCCTTTACTTATTTCAGGGATGTCTTCCAAACAAGCAGCTAATCAGGCAAATCAACAACTTGATGCAGTGGGTTTATTAGAGTGGTCTGCTCACAAACCAGGTGAATTGTCTGGAGGTCAAAGGCAAAGAGTCGCAATTGCAAGAGCATTGGTCAATAAACCCGCGATTGTTTGGGCGGATGAACCTACCGGAAATCTTGATAGCAATAATGAAAATGAAATTATGGAATTGCTTTCTTTTACAAATAATGAATATAACCAAACAATAGTGTTGGTTACCCACTCAGATAAAGTAGCGGCTAAAGCTGATCGGATAGTAAGAATGGAAGATGGCTTAATAGTTAATTCAGGTTAAACATGGACTCACTTTTTGGCGTTTCAACGCAACTTTTAGCTCAAATTATCGGGATTGCAACAGTGGTAACTATCATT
>CAYPYC010000174.1:459-3198 GCA_964414905.1 uncultured Dehalococcoidia bacterium | reverse complement strand
CAAAAAAACACGAGTTCAAATGCAAGTGGCTTGTATGAAATGATGTCACACCATATTGGTGACACAAGAAATCAACTTGAACAAAATCGTACTAATGAATTTAATAGCTTTGGCCTATTATGTTTAATAAGTTGCGATGCAACTGGCGGAAATTGGGGAAAAGCTATCCCAGCTGCAATGGCTATAGAATTTATAAATGGATTCTTGGAAATTCATGACGATGTGGCCCACGGAAATCCAAATCGAGAATCAAAAGAATCAATCTGGTGGAAATGGGGTCCTGCTCAAGCTATAAATGCTGGAGATGCGATGCATTCTATGGCTCGCTTGGCGATTTTTGAACTTAGAAATTCTGGTATTCATGATGCTATGACTTTCGAGATACTTTCGACAATTGATAACGCGTGTTTGAAATTATGCGAATCAAAGTTTTATGAATTAGACGCCATAGAAAAACTTAACATAAATACAGAAACATACTTGCAAAATAAAAGAAGTCATCATAGTTATCTGTATGAATGTGGTATGTTAATTGGCTCAATAATATCTGGAGCATCCGACGAAATTAAATATAATCTCTCAAGAGCAGGTTTAGAACTAGGCACAGCAACAACTATATGCGATGAAATAAAACTTTTTTGGGACACGGAAAAGCAATCCGATCAAATGGTTAGCGAATTATTGAATAAAAAGAAAGTACTCCCAGTAATTGCAGCTTTCTCTACAGATAACGCAAGTTTGAAAAGAAGGCTAGGCGAAATATATTTAAAAAGAGTGTTGGAGCCTAAAGATATTGTTTCAATCAAATCTTTACTCGATGAAGAAAACACACAACAATATTGTGAAAAACTACTATCGGTTCATATAAGCAAATACAATACTCTTATAGATAATTGTAACCTCCCAGAATCATTCTCAGGAATATTTAAACAAATGATCAAGATACTTACAGATGAAAAATACTTTTGATAACAAATCAATTCTAGATACAACCGTAGATGATAAAATCGTTATTTGCAGAGTCGATTACAATGTACCATTTAATCCCTCAACTGGAGAAATATCCGATGATAGTCGAATCCTTGAATCATTACCTACTATCAATCATTTGCTCAAACATAATTGCAAAGTAGTACTATGTTCTCATTTGGGCAGGCCCAAAGGCCAAGTATTAGATGAATTTAAAATGGAGAGAATCTACGAAAGGGTACGCTCTATACTAAAGACTAATGTTAAGTTATCTAAGGATTCCATCGGGCAAGACTCCATGGATTTAATACAAGGTTTACAACCAAAAGAAATACTATTATTAGAAAATTTGCGATTCCATAAAGAGGAAGAATCTAATGACAAAGATTTCGCTAAACACTTAGCTTCTTTTGGAGAGTTATATGTTAACGACGCTTTTGGTGTTTCCCACAGATCTCATGCTTCTGTAGACGCAATAACGAATTTCTTACCATCATATGCAGGCCTATTAATGCAAAAAGAAATTAACATGCTCAATCAAGTTACAAATTCTCCTAAATCACCTTTTATAGTGATATTAGGAGGAGCCAAAGTATCAGATAAAATTTCAGTTATAGATAACTTGAAACAAAAAGCAAATACTTTTGTCATCGGTGGCGGCATGGCAGCAACTTTTATTTGTGCCTTGGGATATAATGTAGGTAAATCCTCCGTAGAAACTGATTATATAAAATTTGCCAAAGACCTGATTTTGGAATCACAAGATACTGATTTTGAAATTATTCTTCCAAAAGATGTAATTGTTTCAGAAACATTTTCAATAGACTCCACCTTTAGAACAACATTAATTGATGATGTCGCTGAAAATGAGATGATATTAGACATAGGACCACAAACTTCTGTATTATTTGCAGAGGCAATCAATGAATCTAAAACGTTGTTGTGGAATGGTCCAATGGGTGTATTTGAATTTGAACAATATTCTAACGGAACAAAGAAAATTGCAACCAAATTATCACAACTAAAAACTGCTACCACAATAGTCGGCGGAGGATCTACAGCTGAAATTATTAGGACTCTTAATTTGCATGAAAAAGTAACCCATGTGTCAACAGGCGGCGGAGCAACCTTGGAATTTCTTGGTGGCGAAATACTTCCAGGGATATCTAACCTATATCAAAAGGATAAATAAACTTGATAGATTTTCCTGAAATACAAGAGTTGATAAAACCAAATAACTCTAAAATAGTTATGCTGGTCGTAGATGGTTTGGGAGGGCTATATCATCCTAATTACGGTAAAACCGAACTTGAATATGCGAATATACCAGAAATTGATAATTTGGCAAAACAAAGTGATTGTGGGCTAACTTTGCCAGTACTTCCAGGAATAACCCCAGGTAGTGGTCCTGGCCATTTATCACTTTTCGGATATGATCCAATTAAATACACGATAGGCAGAGGAATACTAGAAGCTATAGGAATTTCGTTAAATCTAAACACTAGTGATATAGCGGCTAGAGGAAATCTATGCACTATTAACGGCCAAACGGGGTTAATAATTGACAGAAGGGCAGGAAGAATCAATTCTAATGAAGCCAAATCAATTATTAATCAGTTAGATGGATTGAAATACAAAAATATAAAAATTGAAGTCCATCATGTAAAGGAACATAGGTTTGTTCTTTTATTAAAAGGTGACGGTTTGGACAATAATATAACTGGTACTGATCCGGAAATAGAAGGTAAGATCCCCATGGCATCAGTAGCC
>CAYPYC010000174.1:0-449 GCA_964414905.1 uncultured Dehalococcoidia bacterium | reverse complement strand
CCAAGGATTCTGGTTCTACTTTAACCGCTGAATGTATTAATTATTTCAATAAACAAATAAAAACGATTCTAGCAAATAGAGACACTGCCAATATGGCGTTACTTAGAGGATTCTCTAAAATACCCAACTATCCTAATATTTCAGATAAATACAAAATGAAATGCGCTGCGATAGCAGCATACCCTATGTACAAAGGCCTTGCCAAATTGATAGGAATGTCAGTACTAGATGCAGGAAACTCTTTTGAATCCGAAATACAAACATTACATAGTAATTACGATAAATTTGACTTTTTTTTCCTTCATTACAAACCTGCCGATGCAGCTGGTGAAGATGGGGATTTTATACAAAAAGTAAAATCACTGGAACATTTAAATGGAGTATTGAATAACGTCCTAGCACTTAAGCCAGATACATTTATCTTAGCAGGAGACCATTCGACACCTACG
>CAYPYC010000173.1:1730-3200 GCA_964414905.1 uncultured Dehalococcoidia bacterium | reverse complement strand
TTCACAACATAGTCAATAACTTCTGACCTACGGTCATCTTGAAAATCCATGTCTATGTCAGGCATTTCCTTACGTTCTATGTTCAAAAATCTTTCGAATACGATGTTATATTCGGGCGGATTGACATTTGTCACTCCTAGTGAATATAAGACCAAACTTCCTGCAGCACTGCCTCTTACAGCTATTTTAATATCTGATTCATTTGCAAAATGAGTAATATCCCAAACGACTAAAAAATAGTCTGCATATCTTGTTTGAGTAATAACATCTAATTCTTTTTGCAATCTATCTTCTTCAATCTGAGTAATGTTGGTGATACGGTTTTTAAGGCCTTCCCAACATAATTCACTGAGATACTGTTCTGCAGGAATGTTGTTAGGGGTTTTGAATTTAGGTAGTTGGGGAGTGTCCAAATCGATTGTAACGTTACAATCGTTGGCTATTTGCATCGTGTTTGATATTGCTTCAGGAATGTCCTTAAATAATTCGGCCATCTCTTGAGGACTTTTTAGATAATAGGAATTATCTTCCATACGTAATCGGCCATTATCATTTACATTGGTATTTGTATGAATGCAAACCAGTAGATCCTGATATTCGGCATCTTCTTGTTTTACGTAATGACTGTCATTAGTAGCTACAACTGGTAAATCAAGCTCTTTATGTATATCTACTAGCCCCGAATTAATAGCTGGTAGGTTATCAACATGCTCATGATTCATAAGTTCAAGATAATAATCGTCAAACGTGGTTTTGTACCAATTAGCAGTTTCTTTAGCTGCTTCAATATTGCCTTGGCTTATCAGTTCTGGCACCTCTCCGCTAGGGCACCCAGATAATATAATTAGTCCTTCACTATATTTTGCTAACAGTTCTCTGTCGACGCGAGGTTTGTAGTAAAATCCTTCTAAGTTAGCAAGGCTCACTAGTTGCACCAAGTTAGAGTATCCTTTGTTGTTTTTTGCGATTACCGTTAAATGGTATGGAGATTTTTCAGAAGGGATTTTATCAAATCTGCTTTTTCTGGCTACATACATTTCGCATCCAATAATCGGTTTTATCCCTAATTCAATTGCTTTACGGTAGAAATGTATAGCACCATATAAACCACCATGGTCTGTGATCCCAATGCTGTTCATGCCAAGGTTTTTGCTTTGTTCTAATAAAGAGTCTAATCTGCTCAAACCATCAAGTAAGCTGTATTCTGTATGTACATGTAAATGAGTGAACAAAACGGTAACCGGTAGTCCTAAAATTTAATCGATATTATAACAATTTTCTTTTTGGTTTTTGTTGAGTGATTAAGGGAATTTCAGGTAAAAATTAATGATAACGAAATAAAAGCTAAAAGAGTTTTAGCAAAACATGATGAAAATTATATGCCTGCTTCAATAAAAAAACAACTTGAAGAAATTGATTATTGGCAAAAAGATTACTAATATTGCGGTTTTTTTATTCTCTATTTTTATA
>CAYPYC010000173.1:0-1720 GCA_964414905.1 uncultured Dehalococcoidia bacterium | reverse complement strand
AAAATTAATGATAACGAATTAATTTATAGGAGCGTGAAATTAAATTTGGTTTTGGTCAGTTATCCAACCAAAACTTTTGAATATTTCCCTAAGTTCATTAATCTCATGTTCTTCGACAGGCAATGTTGGTAACCTAGGTTGTCCGACATATTTTCCAACGGCCGCCATATAAGCTTTGTTATGCCGGTTACCTCCAGAAATCAATGCAGATTTTTTTCGCCAATTATTCAAAATCTTATCTTTTTCTAATTCCATTTTTGCTTTTTCGTATTCTTTTGCTTCTACCAAACCCCACAAATCAAGAGCATATTTAGGACAGGCTGCTGCGATAGATGATTGCGTTCCTTTACCTCCATTTTTGTGGAACTGAATCATATCTCCTCCATTATTTATAACATTAAATTCATTTGAGAATTTAGTCATTTCGTTAAAATCTTCATCTGGAGGAGTATTCCATTTTATCGCTACGACGTGTTCAGCATCGGTCAATCTTAACATTGTTTCAGCTTTTATTGACGGGGCACTGTAAAAGTGAGTGTTGTAAATCATTATTCCAATATCAATAGAATCAGATATATCTGTGAAATATCGAACATAATCATCTTGAATAGGATGATGGTAGAACGGCAATTCAATTTGGAGACCTATTATTCCAACATCCTGTGCTTTTTTTGCATCTTCTATCGTATGAATTGTTGATTTGGATTTTAATCCGCACATGATTATGGCGCCAGTACCAGCTGCATCTACAGTCGTTTTAAGTACTTGAAGCCATTCGTCTTCAGACAAATTATGACATTCTCCTCCTCCAGCAGTAATTTTTAGGGGAGAGTTTGTTGTTCCTAGACCCTGTTCTATCCACCATTGTGTGATATCACGGGTTTTCCCAAGGTCGAGCTGGTAATTATCATCAAATGGAGTTGGGGTAACTGCTAATGTTCCCTTGATAAGAGATTTTAATTCAGATTTATTCATGATCGTTTGGATTATCCTTGTCGAGATTTATCGTTAGGCGTACTCGATTATTTTGCCAAATAAGTTTTTGAGCATTTTGGAATCGTGGTTTTCCAGGACAGGTTTTGATAATGCATTTACGTTGGATTCAAGATGTTCCATGTTTGCTGTACCTGTTATTACAGTTGATATGGCAGGGTGGTCTGCAGCGAATTTATATCCTGCACTTATAATCGAATCGACATCATCTTTTACCAACCAATCTAAAGGATTTTTATCTTTCAAGCTATCTTTATTTATTAGGCCTTCATTCTTCCATTTTTTAATAAGTTGTTCAAGTAAGTTCTTGTTTGGTAGCTTTTCCCTTATTACAGCCATGTTCATAATTCCAATATTGTTTTTGATGGCTAATGGCATAATTGTTGTCGCTGCATACTGATTAAGTATTCCGTATTTTAGCATTATGACGTCAAATAGCGCAGGATTATTTTTCACAGCAAGCTCTGCTACTAACTGCGCAGGGTCTTCTTTGAATCGAGTACTAAGACCTATGAAACGTATTTTACCTTTTTCCCTAAGAGAACTTAAAATTGGATAGCACGAATCCAAAATGAGAGGATATTCGTTTGGCAATGGTCCATGAAACATCATGATATCAATATGGTCGGTGTTCAGTTTTGAAAGACTGCTTTCGACACTGTTTATGAGCAATTTTGGGCTTACAATGGGATCTGGTTTGTCTGCGCAATACCATTTGGTACATAAT
>CAYPYC010000172.1:0-3205 GCA_964414905.1 uncultured Dehalococcoidia bacterium | reverse complement strand
CACCAGTTATTAATCCTGAAATTCATATTACAAGGGGGGACAATAGTTTCCAATCCCGTTCATATCAAAAAGCTATTGAACACTACAAATTAGCAATTAAATTGAACCCAAATCATGACAGAGCCTATCATAAAATCGGTATAGTCTATTTCAACTTAGGATTATATGAAAAAGCTATACAATACTACGCGAAAGCTATTGATATTAACCCAAATAAAATAGAAGCTTACCACGGAAGAGGGATTGTTTATCACATGATGTCAAATCATCAAAAAGGGGTGGATGATTTAACCAAGGCCCTTCAGATTGATGATTCAGTAGAAGTAACAGATTCGATGTTCCCATTAAGAGCAAATATATATCACAACCGTGGGTTCATGTATCTCCATCTGGAACAATATCAAAGTGCTTTGGCAGACTTTGAAAAAGCAATTGAGATAAATCCTAGATACACACAAGCGATAAACAGCAGAAAATCCCTTATAGATTCAGAGATTTTAGATAATTAATTTTTTTAAACATTTAAAATCACACCTAACCTGATTTTTATGAACAATCGTTTTTTGTTTTTGATTGATAATATAAATAATTAAGGCCCCTCAAACAAATACAAATAAGAAAATTAGTATTAGTATTAAAATTCTCTATAACAAAGTAGAATTACATCTATAGTAAAATATTTAAATTGATGGGAGTGGATGAGGCCCGGTGGTCTCTACGGACTTCAAATCCGTTGGCTTTTACCCTTCGGTAGAAGTGGTGGGTTCGACTCCCTCGCACTCCCGCCAAAATATCTAATATTTAAAAAATAATCGAGATTGATATTGAGTTATAAAAGACTCGTCATCAAGTTGGTCTAAAACAATGGACAATCATAATACTACAAACATAAACTCTAATTTCGTCAAAGAGATAATTACAAATGATCTTGTTATCAATAGAAAAAAAGAAACTATTATAACCAGATTCCCACCTGAACCAAATGGGTATCTACATATTGGGCACGCAAAATCTATAACCTTGAATTTTGGATTAGCTGAAGAATTTAACGGCGTGTGCAACCTTAGATTTGATGATACTAATCCTACAAAAGAAAACGTGACTTACGTAGACTCAATAAAAAATGACATTGAATGGATGGGATGGGATTGGAATAACAACCTTTATTTCGCCTCAGATTACTTCCCTCAACTATTTGAATTCGCTGTGACTCTAATAAAATCAGGAAAAGCATATGTTGATGATCTTACGCAAGAACAAATACGTGAATATAGAGGTACTTTGGTCAAGCCTGGAATAGAAAGTCCATACAGAGAACGAACCATAGAAGAAAATCTAAATTTATTTAAAGAAATGAAAGACGGCAAACATGAAGAAGGCAGTAAAGTACTTAGAGCAAAAATAGACATGCAATCTGGAAACCTAAATATGAGGGACCCAGTTTTGTACAGGATAATCCATGCTAACCATCACAGAACTCAAAATAAATGGTGTATATATCCAATGTATGATTTTGCTCATGGGCAATGCGATTCAATAGAAAAAGTCACTCATTCTATTTGTACTTTAGAATTTGAAGATCATCGTGAACTATATGACTGGATACTTGACGAATTGAAAATCCACCATCCAAAACAAATTGAATTTGCAAGATTAAACTTATCGTTCACTGTACTCAGCAAACGAAAATTAATGAAACTAGTAGATGAAAACCATGTAGAAGGTTGGGACGACCCAAGAATGCCAACGTTATCTGGTCTTAGAAGAAGAGGATATACTGCTGATTCGATTAAAAATTTCTGCACTAAAATCGGCGTAGCCAAAAGACAAAACACAATTGATATTTCATTATTAGAACACTCATTGCGCGAGGACCTAAATAAAAAATCCCAGAGAGTGCTAGCAGTTCTAAATCCAATAAAAGTAACTATAGAGAATTACCCTGAAGGTCAAACAGAATATGTTGAGGCAATCAATAACCCAGAAGACCCGAGTAAAGGACATCGTCAAGTTCCGTTTACCAAGGAAATCTATATCGATAAAAACGATTTTATGCTTGAACCATCCCGCAAATTCAATCGTTTAACCTTAGGCAGTGAAGTAAGATTAAAATACGCATATTTCATTACATGTAAAAAAATCATAGATAATCCCAAAACGGGAGAGATTGATGAATTAATCTGCACATATGATCCTAATTCCAAAGGTGGCCAATCACCAGATGGACGTAAAGTAAGAGGTACTATTCATTGGGTATCTAAGCCAGAAGCTATTAAAGCTGAAGTCAGAACTTACAATCCTCTTTTCTTAACAGAAAAACCTGACGAATCAACCGACTTCATACTGGATATAAACCCCAATTCGATAGAAATATTAAATAACTGCTATATTGAACCTAGTATATCTACTACAAAACCAGGAGATATATTTCAATTTGAAAGATTAGGGTATTTTTGCGTTGATTCAAAATATTCTAAAGATAATAATTTGGTTTTTAACAGATCAGTATCTCTTAAAGATTCCTGGTCAAAAATCAATCAAACAAAATAGGAATCAATTTTACGTATTTTCTTCATACTATTTATACTGAGTATAACTGAAGGCAGTATTAAACCTACTAGCATTAATATCATGACCCAAGATGGTCTTTGACACTTAGAATACCAATAATTAAAATCACATTGTGTCAACCCTGAAACATTTAATACCCATGGCATTACTGCATCCAAATAAACAGCCAAAACTACCCCAATAAACGGACATGCTATCCCTATCAAAGCAACTTTAAGAAATTTCCTATTCATGCCTAAATACATATATCCAAAACCAAAAGGCAGCAAATTTAATAATGTAGCTAAAGTTTTATTTTTCATATAAATACACCACGAACAAGTTTATTTATTTTCACACACCAATAACAATAATGCTATTACATTAAAAAACATACATATTATTATAATTTTAATAAGTCAAAAAGTTATAGTATCATTCACTACATATACGGGAATAATATTCAAACAAAGAAAATCATAGGGAATAATTAATTAATAAAAAATGACATACCTTTATATCAGTATAAGTTTAAAAAGATTAATATGTAACCAACCTTTAATAATAGTGACACCAATTCACCAATCAAAAATACTAAATATCAAGGTGGCCAAATAATGATAATAGATTCACATATATATTTATTCACGCCAAT
>CAYPYC010000171.1:0-3216 GCA_964414905.1 uncultured Dehalococcoidia bacterium | reverse complement strand
CCAAATTCTCCTGGCTGCTCTGAATTTAGCAATTTCTTCAAAAAAATCATCATGAACGTTAAAGAAAAAGCTGAGCTGAGGAGCAAATTGGTCTATTTTAAGTCCTCTATCTAAGGTAGATTCGATATATTCAAATCCATTAGCAAGCGTAAATGCTGCTTCTTGTATAGCTGTAGAACCTGCTTCCCTGATATGGTACCCACTTATACTGACAGGATTCCATTTAGGAACATCTGACGATGCGAATTCAATTGTGTCTACTACTAATTTCATAGATGGATCAATCGGGAAAATATATTCATTTTGAGCGGTATACTCTTTTAGGATATCGTTTTGTATTGTCCCTCTTAATTTAGAAAATGGTATTTTTTTCTTATCGGCTATCGCTAAGTACATTGCCCATATAATTGCGGCAGGAGCATTTATTGTCATGGATGTGCTCACTGAATCTAAAGGAATACCGTCAAATAAAATTTCCATGTCAGCGAGAGAAGAAATTGCTACTCCACCTTTACCAAATTCACCTTGTGCTAAGGGATCATCTGAATCATATCCATAAAGAGTGGGTAAATCGAATGCAACACTTAACCCTGTCTGACCTTGTTCAAGCAAATATTTGAATCGAGAATTGGTTTCTTCCGCTGAACCGAACCCTGCAAACATACGCATTGTCCAGAGTTTACTTCGAAATCCATTTTCATGTATTCCTCTGGTGAAAGGATATTTCCCAGGTTTTTCCATATTTTTAATGTCTGAAGTTTCGTTTGTACCCGTGGATGACAATGAAGTAGATATGCCAGATATAATGTTTGATTCATCTTTGTCAGATTTGTTTTTCACAGGGATTATTCCTCTAACCTTCTAATTTTGGCCAATTATGTGAATTGGGGTCAAGAATTCTATTTGGGCTAAAATATTGTTCTGGATAGTAATCAGTGTTTTCAATATCAGCAATTTTGCAAACAACACTTTTACTAGCATTGAAATGTACTCCTGATCCAGACCCACACATTCCTCCAATAATATATTGTCTTTTGTTATCTATCGTGCCAACTATAGGAAACTCATCGTCCGTGAAGCCAGCTGTACATGTCCATTCTCTTTCGACAGTAGAAGGGACGGCTCCAAAATATTCATGTACATGACCTACTAAGAATTTAGTTATGAATCTTGATGGGTCGATGATTCCTGCTTTATCGTGCGGAACTCTTTTCCCGTCTGACCCGGCGATATAGCCTCCAGTACCTGGAACTTTGCCGAACCAACCATGGGTACCTCCCATTGCAACTTTTTCTTTCATGTTTTGAGGTCCATCCTTGGCGAAAAATCCTTGTGTTTGCTTTGGGTATAATTTGTCTGTAAAGGAGGGATGCAGAAGAGCTGTGTAAGATTCTGTAGCATTTATTATATATTTAGCTTGGATTTTACCCTTGGTAGTGTTAACTACATAATATTCACCAGCGTCTTCAATAGATTCCGCTTTTGTATTTGTAAATAAATCTACATTATCTGATTTCAAAGCTGTTTCTAAAAGAGCCCATACCCATTTGGCCGGCTGCCATGTCGCAGCACCTTTTGAGAATCCAGAATCAGTACTGATTCTAATCCCGCTTAATGAAAGTGCATCTTCTGGTGTGATTTTAGTCCAGTCGTCAAACCCAGCATCTAAGCCTTCATTGATTGAATTTTGAAGATTCTCTTGGTCGGTTTCAGAATATGGTTGAATCCAACCGTTTTTCGAATAATCACAATCAAATCCTTCGTCAATTATAGTCTTTTCTATCATTTCAGCATTAGTATAGGATGACTTTACATAAGCTGTTGCAAACTGAGACGCCATTTGTGCTATTTGTTTAGTGCTTAGATCGGAACGAATTTTGGCGAGATTGCTTTCCATCATAGTTTTCACAAAACTAAAATATCTGCCCATAACAACTACGCCTTCGTTTCTACCGCTAGCACCTGAAGCTGCTTGGTTCATTTCTATAACTGTCATTTTGCCTTTTCCGAGTTTAGACCAATGGTAAGCGCACCCTGCACCAGTAAACCCTGCTCCTATCACCACTACTTCTACAGATGTAGGTAGCTGACTAGCTGGATTTTGTTTCCAAGGGAAATCTTCTAAAGGGTTGCTATCAGCTAACCAGATGGAAATTGGTGAAATATTGCTCGCAAAGGTAGTGGTTTCCATGGCTTTTGGAATGACGTTGAAGATTTGATTAAGTGACCATGATGTGAACTTTACTAATCTAGATAAATAATTGTCGGAAGGATAAAAATATACGAGGAAATTTCCTGCTGATTTAAAATCCCGGCTTCTCAATTGGATTAAAATTTCAAAAGCGACCTTGAGTTTGTGAATGATGTTAAATCTTTTCATCTTGCAATTAGATTTCTCCAGATAGATTTTGTTTAATTGCCATATGTTAGATTTCCTGAATGCTTGGAGAATTATGGTTAAATTAAACTGACTTATATTGATACTATTTGATATATGATAGTTTTTGATTTGTCAACGTGAGCTGAGCAATATTTTTACCTTCACCGGTATATACCGCTGTGATATACTTTCGACATCCTAATCTAGATACAAGCCATATATGGGAGATGGAGTTTTGCAAAATGTTTGAAATTGTAAAAAATGGCAATGTGACTTCAGCAAAGGGGTTTGTTGCAGGTGCTACCTATGCAGGAATTAAGTCGTTTTCCGAAGATGCCCTGGATATAGCAATTTTGGCTTCAGAAAAACCTGCTTCGGTTGCGGGTACATTTACCTCCAATAAAGTTGTTTCTCCATCTGTTACACTTACAAAGTCTCGGGTAGAAAGTGGCGTGTCTATGGGAGTGGTAGCAAATAGTGGTTGTGCTAATACATGTGTAGGTAGTCAAGGCTTTAAAGACGCTGAAGAAATGGCAGCTTTAGCTTCTAAACAGATAAATGCATCTGAGCATCAAATGCTTGTTTGCAGTACAGGATTAATTGGTGTTGAATTGCCGATGGCTTTGGTGAGGCAGCATATGGGTAACATTCATTTAGATTCGGATGCTGGTAGTTCGTTTGCGAAGGCTATAATGACAACCGATACTATGTCAAAAGAAATTGCAGTATCGATTAAAATTGGTGAAAAAGAGGTGATTATTGGAGGGGCTGCTAAAGGCGCCGGAATGATTCATCCAAATATGGCAACAATGTTGGGGTTTTTGACGTGCGATGTT
>CAYPYC010000170.1:0-3276 GCA_964414905.1 uncultured Dehalococcoidia bacterium | reverse complement strand
ATTTCTGAGGATAATATTTAGCCAATCAAATTTTTATTGTTGGAATTCCAATTTGTTCTATAAGATCTACTACTTCTTTAACTTGTTTGTTATAGATTTTATCCAACGCATTAAATTCTTCTTCCAATCTTGTACTCAAATCTTCTAACAAATCGTAAGAAGGAGCAGTCGGTCCGTAATCACCACTGGCTACAACTCCCATCAATTCTTTTAACTTAAAATAAAGACCAACTGGAATTCCTCTCGGTTGCTTGCCCGCAGATTTAAATGGAACCAATTGATTTTCAATATCAGCAAGAGCAGTTTCTATTTGGCTAATTTTTTTAGTTAGTTTATTTTCATCCTTTAGTCCTCTACCCTTTTCAAGCCAATCCTTAAGCTGCTTCCTGACCGACCGCAATTTTTCAACATTTTCATAAGTTTCAGAATATTTTCCTCGTATTTGGTCTTGGAGTCGGTATTGCTCATTTAAATCATCTGCAGAAGCATCAGATCGTGGATCTTTAACAACCTGCAAAACAGCTGATGACTTAAAATCTTTAGAAGCCATTGTCAAACTGTAATTCCCAGGCGGAAGTAATATACCTGTATTTTGCGCTCCGAAAGGACTTGACCCACCAACTGCATCATCTAATTCTTTAACTTCTTCATCTCGCAGGTCCCACACTAATCTATTTATTCCCTTTTTCGCAGACAATTCATTACAAGTATTCGAAGAAAAAGATTTCACGAGTTTATCGTTAGAATCAGTTATATCTAATTTGATTTCATCACTTATATCTCCATTAAGATAGTAATAAATAATAGCTCCATCTGGAGGATTAGTACCTGCATTAAGATATTTGTTTTCACCTACATTAGCTGACTCCGTGTAAGTAGCAGGCTCCCCTAAAACAATCGACATGTAGTGCTTTCCTTCACCTTCAGCTTCGATTCTAGAACCAATCTGCTCTAGTACCCTCGTGTATTTCCGGGGGTTAAACAAAGAGCACTCAGTAAGCGACTTGTTCGATAATTCAGACAACGCTGAAATATCATCCAAGATCCAAAATGACCTACCATGAGTTGCTGCTATTAAATCTCCATCTTTTATTTTTAGATCATATATTGGCACCACAGGAAGATTAAATTTTAAAGATTCCCACTTCTTACCGTCATCTAAAGATATATAAACTCCAGTCTCAGTACCTGCATAAAGTAATCCCGGTTTGGATGGGTCTTCACGTATAACCCTTGTAAAATCCTGTCCTGGTATACCATTTACTATTAATTGCCAATCTTTACCGTAATTGCTGGTTTTATAAAGAAACGGAGTATTATCATCATTTTTATATCCAGTAGCAGCCACATAGGCGACACTAGGATCATGAGAAGACGGCTCTATACAACTTACCATTGTAAATTTGGGTAATCCGGGCGGTGTAATATTATCCCAAGATTTACCATCATCTTTTGTAACATAAATCAATCCATCATCTGTGCCTGCCCATAAAACACCTTTAGTACGTGGTGACTCGGCCAATGTATATACGGTGCAGTAGATTTCAGCCCAGGGACCTTCAGAGGTAATGGGACCTGATATTTGTTGTTTTGATTTATCATCATAGGTTAAATCTCCGCTGATAGGTTCCCAAGTAGTACCTTCATCAGTGGATTTGAAAACAACATTGCCTGAAACATACAAGGTATCTGGATCATGTATTGAAGCAATAATTGGAAATTCCCAAGCGAACCTATATTTATATTCAGCTGCAGCAGAATTCTGCGAATATTCAGGCCAAACCATAATGACTCTCACCTGACCAGTTTTATGATCATACCTCTGTAAGGTTCCTCCAGGATATGCTGAATATATGATATTTGAATCACCTGTTTTGACAGCTATTTTGCCACTTTCTGACAAACCAACCACATAACACTCACTCCAAGGAATTGATCCAAATATTGACCTGCTTGGAACGCTTACAGCACTGTTGTCCTGCTGAGTACCGTAAAGCCTATAGGGAAATTGATAATCAGTTGCAACATAATACATTTCAGAAGTAGGCTGGTTATAAATAGTGGACCAAGTGTCCCCACCATTAAAAGACACACATGCTCCACCATCGTTTCCTTCTATCATGCGTTGTGTATTATCAGAATCTATCCAAATATCATGATTATCACCATGAGGCATATTCATCTTTTTGAATATTTGCCCACCATCGGTTGATTTCCATGCACCGGCTGCAAGCACCCATACTGTCTCACTATCTTTGGGATCAGCAAAAACATGGGTGTAATACCATGGACGGCTTCTTATATCTTCATTATCATTAACCAATTGCCAATTATTCCCATAATCATCGGACCTAAATAAGCCTCCATGTTCAGATTCAATCAAAGCCCAAACTCGTCCTGATAAAGCACCTGACGCAGACACACCGATTCTGCCCATCATACCTTTAGGTAATCCAGAATTTGCAGTTAAGTTTTCCCAAGTATCTCCTCCATCCAAAGACCTATATAAACCACTTTTATTCCCTCCACTTTTCATTTCCCAAAAAGAACGTTTACCTTCCCACATGCCAGCATACAAGATTCTTGGATTATTGGGATCCATACACAAATCCGCTGCACCAGTTTCATCATTAACGAATAAAATATTTTCCCAGTTTTCACCTCCATCATCAGACCTAAATATTCCTCTTTCCTTATTATTACCAAAAGCATGCCCCAAAGCAGCCACATATACTAAATCGGGGTTTTCAGGATGAATTCTCACTCTAGAAACATGCCTAGTATCGGACAAACCTAGATGTTTCCAAGTAGCACCAGAATCCGTAGACTTATAAACACCATCCCCATGGGTTACATCAACCCGAATACATGCTTCTCCTGTACCTACATAAATAATATTTGGATCTGAATTTGAAATAGCTAGAGCACCTATTGATGCAGTATCTAAAAACCCATCTGTTACATTTTCCCAATAAGAACCACCATCATAGGTTTTCCATACACCACCTGCAACAGCTCCAAAATAAAACACGTTATCTTCATTAGGGTGACCAGCAACAGCTACTACCCTTCCGCCTCTAAAAGGACCAACGCACCTCCATTCCATAGAATTCCCTGCTAATTCGTTAACTACCATTAGATCCTCCATGAATTATACTGACTTGTCATAATAGTTCTAACATACCTTTATAGCAAGTCTATATACAGTAATTTAAACTTAACGATATTAAATGTTAAAACTTGCACAAAAAATAATCCTTACACTATATAATCTTA